>CAZNZI010000281.1:0-4225 GCA_964577475.1 uncultured Rhodospirillaceae bacterium | reverse complement strand
TTCTGGTTGATCGTGTCGATCGCCAGTTGATAGGCGTCCTTGTAGTAACGCCCGGTATTGGCTTCCGGCCCGGTCAGTTGCACGGCCGCGCCGAGTTTCACGACCTTGTCTTCGGCCAGTGCCGACGACGAAACCAGGAGCAGCGCGGCTCCCGCCAATACCAGAGAGCGTTTCATATCGTTCCTCCCTTCCCGGTCGATCGGGATTTCGGGCAACAGGGTAGCCATCGGCGCCTGCCGAGGCAATCCGCAACCCTGAACGGCTCTTATCGCAGCGCCGGCGGCGGAACGGCGATCTTGCCGGTCAGAAAGCGCCGACGATTCCGTCGCTGCGCGGATCGACACCGCCTTCGAGCGTTCCGTCGGTATGCCGCGCGATGCCGTGCGCATGGCCCATGAAGCTGAAGAAGGGTCGCGTCAGTTCGATCTCGTGGCCGGCGTTGCGCAACTGCTCCAGTACGAACGGATCGACGCGGCTTTCCATCAGCACCTTGGTGCCGTCGACGAACCAGCGCGGCGCGGTGATCGCCGTCTGGAACGGCTGATCGAACCAGACATAGCGCGACAGCACGGCCGACGAGAACTGCGGCTGGCCGTGGGCACCCATGGTGCCGTAGGTGATGAAACGGCCATCCTTCAGTTTGGCCATCGCCGGGTTCAGCGTGTGGAAGGGCTTCCTATTGGGCATCACCGGGTTCACCGATTTCGGGTCGAGCGAGAAACTCGCGCCACGGTTCTGCCAAAGGATGCCGGTCTCGCTCAGCACCACCGCCGAGCCGAAGGGATGGAACACGCTCTGGATATGGCTGGCCGCGCGGCCGGCGCTATCGACCGCACCCATCCAGGCCGTGTCGCCCGCGCCGGTCGGTGCATTGGCGGGCGCGGCGTGCTTCATGTCGATGCCGGCTGCCAGCTTGTCGAGATAGGCCGGTTTCAGATAGTCGCCGGGCCCTTCCTTCATATAGTCGGGATCGCCGACGATGCGGTCGCGGATCTTATAGGCCTGTTTGCTGGCCTCGATCAGCGCATGCAGATGGTCGAAACCCTCCGCGTCCTTGATAGTGAGCCGGTCGAATTGCCCGAGGATCAGGAGCGCCGCGACGCCCTGGGTCGGCGGCGGAAAATTGTAGATCGTGCCCTTGCTGGTCGCGATCGAGAGCGGCGCGCGTTCGCGCGATTTGTGCCGCGCCATATCTTCGGCGGTCAGCGGCGATCCGGCCTTGGCCAGATCGGCGGCGATCGTCTTCGCCAGGTCGCCGCGATAGAAATCATCGAGTCCCGCTTCGGCCAGACGCTTCAGGCTGCGCGCCAGGGCCGGCTGCTTCATCAGCGCGCCGGCCTTAGGCCAGGCGCCGGTCGGGACAAAGGCCGCCGAGAAGCCGGGAACCGCCATCGTCGCGGCGCGGACCTCGTCGTCGAGTCCGGCCTGGTTGTCGCTGACCGGCACACCATGCTCGGCGTGATAGATCGCGTCTTCGAGCAGTCTGGCTAAGGGGAGTTTGCCGCCCCAGCGGCGCGAGACATCCAGCGCGCCGGCCCAGCCGGAGATCGCGCCGGCCACTGTGTTCACCGCAAGCGGCCCACGCAGCGGAATCGCGTCATGCCCGCGATAGAGGTCCATATCGACCTTGGCGCCGGTCGCGCCACAGGCCTCGATCGCGATCGGGTCGTCCTTGCCCGTTCCTACCAGCCAGAAGGCGTCGCCGCCGATGGAGAGCATCTGCGGATAGACCACCGACAGAACGGCAGCCACCGCCACGGTCGCCTCGATCGCCGTGCCGCCATCGCGCAGTACCGAGAGTCCGGCCTGGCTCGCCAGATGATGCGGCGAGACCACCATGCCACGGCGGCTGCGAAGCGTATTGATCATCGGAATTTTCTCCCCTGCCGCACAGCGACGATACCTTAAGGCGTCGCGCCCCCGCGACGACTCAGGTCAACTCAATAGGAATGGTCGCGATAGAGCGCCTGAAGGTTGCCCTCGGTGCGGCCCATATATTCCGCCAGGATCGCTTCGGCCGAGGTTGTACCCGAATGGGCGATCTCGTCGAGATCTTCGAGGAAGATGCTTTCGTCGCGGCCGCGCGCGTTGAGCCGGTTGCGGCGATTGAGCCCGGCCCGCGACAACGCCAGCAGTTCAAGCGCCACGTCGCGTACGGTCTGCTTGCCGGCACGCGCCTTCAATCCGATCCGCGGCACGTCGCGCCGCATTGCCTCGCGGTCCTCGGCGCTCCAGACGCGCGCGATGTCCCAGGCGGCGTTGAGCGAAGCTTCGTCATAGAGCAGGCCAACCCAGAAGGCCGGCAAGGCGCAGAGCCGCCGCCACGGCCCGCCGTCGGCGCCGCGCATTTCGAGGAATTTCTTCAGTCGCACTTCGGGGAATGCGGTGGTGAGGTGATCCGACCAGTCGCCCATGGTCGGCGTCACGCCCTTCAGTTCGGGCAATTTGCCGGCCATGAAGTCGCGGAACGACTTGCCCGCCACGTCGATGTATTTGCCGTCGCGATAGACGAAATACATCGGCACGTCGAGCATCCAGTCGACATAGCGCTCGAAGCCCATGCCGTCTTCGAAGACGAAGGGCAGCGTGCCGCAGCGGTCGGGATCGGTGTCGGTCCAGATATGGCTGCGGTAGGAAACGAAGCCGTTAGGCTTGCCCTCGATCAGCGGCGAATTGGCGAACAGTGCCGTGGCGATCGGCTGGAGCGCCAGGCTCGCACGGAACTTCTTCACCATGTCGGCTTCGGAGGAGAAGTCGAGATTCACCTGCACCGTGCAGGTGCGCAGCATCATGTCTAGCCCGAGCGAGCCTTTGAGCGGCATGTACCGCCCCATGATCTTATAGCGGCCTTTTGGCATCCAGGTGATGTCTTGGCGCGTCCATTGCGGCGTGAAACCCATGCCGAGGAAGCCGATGCCCAGCTTCTCGCCCATGCGTTTGGCCTGTTCGAGATGCTTGTTCACCTCGATGCAGGTCTGGTGGACGGATTCGAGTGGTGCTCCGGAGAGTTCGAACTGCCCGCCCGGCTCGAGCGTTATGCTGGCGTCGTTGTGAGTCAGCGCGATCGGCACGCCGTTCTCAAGCACCGGCTGCCAGCCGAACTCGGTGAAGCCTTCCAGCAGCGCACGGATGCCGCGTGGGCCTTCATAGGGCAGCGGCGCCAGCGTGTCGGCGGCGAAGGCGAATTTCTCGTGCTCGGTGCCGATGCGCCATTGCTCGCGCGGCTTGTTGCCCGACGCGATATAGGCGACGAGCTGGGCCTTGCTGGTGATCGGTTCGGCGCTGGGTTGCGCAGGTGCAGACATGCTTCGAAGACCGCCTTCGCTGCAAAAATTTAAGAGACCGTTGGAGGGAAGGCACATGACACGCCGCCGCGCAGCGCCTGATAACAGGCCAGCGCGGCGATCACCGCCGTTTCCGCGCGCAGGATGCGCGGCCCCAGATCGGCGGCGACAGCAAACGACAGGGTTCGTAACAGGTCAAGTTCTGAATCTGCAAAGCCACCTTCCGGTCCGATCAACAGCGCGGCCGGGGCAGAACCAATTTGTATGACGGCTTGCGCGATGGGTTTCCCTCGTCCTGTCTCGTCGAGGACGATCAGGCGACGATCTTTCGGCCAATCGGACAAAGTTTCGCCCAACGCGCGTGGTTCGCGGACTTCAGGAACGGTCAGCCGGCGGCACTGCTCCGCGGCCTCGATCGCAATCGCGGTCAGCCGCTCGGTGTTGAGCCGCTGGGCATCGGTATGTTGAGTCCAGACCGGAACCAGCGCCGTCGCACCTAGCTCCGTCGCTTTCTCGGCGATCAGATCGACCGGGCCGCGCTTGACCGGCGCGAAAAGCAGCCAGAGATCCAGATCGGGCCGCTGCGCACCTATTTGTTCTCTTACGGTCAGTATCGCTTCGCGTTTGCCCGCCTGATCGAGTTCGGCGCGCCATTCGCCGTCGCGTCCGTTGAACAGCCCCACCGCATCGCCACGACCTGCGCGCAGCACGTGCAGAAGCCGGTGCGACTGCTCGGGCGACAGAACGACCTGCGCGCCCGCTTGCAGCGGCGCGGTCACATAAAGCCGGTGACGCGGAACGGTCCCCACGGTCTCTTTGCCTCCCCTCGGCGTGGCATTAATGTAGTGCCGGTTCGCCAAACTACCACCACTCCACGACAATTTTCCGAGGGAGACCGCGAATGTCCATTCCCGCCATGCTCAAGGGACGGTTGTCGCTGC
>CAZNZI010000280.1:0-4632 GCA_964577475.1 uncultured Rhodospirillaceae bacterium | reverse complement strand
CCTTTATAGCTTGGTCATTCTGGTGCTTCTGATCCGGCCGCAGGGCCTGTTCGTCACGCGCGGGGCGGGGGAACGCATTTGAACCGGGACCGTCTCACCGCCGCTTTCCCTGCGCTCGGGCTAATCCCCGCGCTGGCCGCTATCTGCGTCATCGTCCATTTCTTCGGCGGATCGCTGCTGGAAGGCGCGCTGACCGAGGCTCTGGTCTATACGGTGATGGTGATCGCCCTTTTTGTCTTCTCGGGCAATTCGGGGATCATCTCCTTCGGTCACGTCACCTTCGCCATGATCGGCGCCTATGCCTCAGCCTGGCAGACCTGCTGTACGGGCATGAGGGGCGTCTTCATGCCGGGGTTACCCGACTGGCTTTTGCAGGCGAGTGTACCCGTCGTTGCGGCGATCTTGATCGGTGCACTGTTGGCCGCGATTTTTGCCCTGATCGTCGGTGTCGCCATCGCGCGTCTGGGCACCTTCGCCGCTCCGATCGGGCTCTTGTCCCTGCTGTTCGTGATCAAGACGATCTATGAGAACTGGACTAGTGTGACCGCCGGCCAAAGCTCGATTGTCGGCCTCCCGCTCGACGTGGATATCTGGACGGCGATGCTCTGGGTTTTTGTCACGATCGCCATCGCCCAACTCTACATGCGATCGCCCTTCGGGCTGCGCCTGAGGGCTTCGCGCGAGGACGAGGCAGCGGCACGGGCTTCCGGCGTATCCATCTGGAAAGAACGGTTGATTGCCTTCGTCTTGAGTGCTTTTCTGTTCGCCATAGGTGGGGCGCTTTTCGGCCATTTCCTCGGTACGCTGGCAGTCAGCGAATTCTGGCTGGATATGACCTTCCTGACCTTGGCGATGTTGGTCGTCGGCGGCATGCGCAGCCTGACCGGCGCTGTGGTGGGGCCCTTGGTCGTGTCGGCTGTTCGCGAGCTGCTGCGCGCTTTCGAGCGCGGGTTCGACGTCGGGGGCACGAAGATAAGCGGTCCACAAGGCACACAGGAGATTTGGCTCGCGGTGATCTTGTTGGTGATTCTGATCTTCAGGCCGCAAGGCCTGGTTGGGGATCGCGAACTGGGCCGCCCTGCCATCGAATAGTCGGGAACAGACGTGAAGAAAATCCCCCTAGGCCAGATCGACTTCGCACCGCTGCACGAGCGGGTCTATGCCGAAGTACGTCAAGCGGTGATCGCCGGCAAATTCGAACCGGGACAGAAGCTGACCTCGCGCAAGCTCGCTGCGGCGTTGGGGACCAGCGATATGCCCGTTCGCGCCGCCATCTCACGTCTCAACGCCGAAGGCGGTCTGGTTCAGATGGCCAACGGCACCTTTGTCGTCCCGGTCCTGGGGCGCCAGCAGTTCAAAGAGGTCATGGAACTTCGCGCCATGCTCGAAGGCCGGGCGACGAATCTTGCCTGCGGCAGGATCGACCGCGATGGTTTCCGGCGCCTGCAGCGCCATTCCAAGGATCTGGATGAAGCGTCGAAGGAAGGCGATATCGTCGCCTATCTCGAAGCGAACCAGCAACTGAAGTTCACCATCTACAATTTCTGCGACTCACCAACGCTGACGACGCTGATCGAGATGCTGTGGCTGCGCGCGGGCCCCGCCTTGCGTTTCCATCTGACGATGCTGAAACGGATTACCCGCATCAGCTACCACCATCAAGCGATCAAGGCGCTGGAGCAGAAGAAAGCCAAGCCGGCCGGCGATTGGATTTCGCGGGACATTATTGAAGGCATGGAATCGCTGTTGTCGGTCGCCCGTTTCTCTGACGACAAAATCGAAGCGGCGCCCAAGGAATAAGTAGTCCGGAAGGGTCATGTCGAGCCTCACCCCCATTAAAACAGTCGCAGTCATCGGCAGCGGCTTGATCGGCGCAAGTTGGTCGGCTCTGTTTCTTGTCCATGGCATGACGGTCCGGGCTTGGGACCCGAATCCCGAAGCATTGAAAAGCCTGCGTTCCAGAGTTCGCGGCCCCATGCGCCAATTGCGGCAGCTCGGATATCGCGGCAAGGGACGGCTGATCCTCGAGAAAGACCTGGACGCGGCTCTTCAGGGTGCTGACTTCGTTCAGGAGAACGCGCCGGAGAAACTGGAGCTGAAGCATGATTTGTACGCAAAGATCGAGGCGTGCGTGGGCCGCGCGACGGTGATCGCTAGCAGCACTTCCTCGATGACGTGGTCAGCCTTGTCCGAGAAGATGCGCTATCCGAAACGGCTGATTGTTGCGCATCCTTTCAACCCGCCTCATCTGGTTCCGCTGGTCGAAATTTTCGGCGTGTCGCCCAAGGCCGTTTCTCAGGCCGCCAATTTATTTCGCAGCGTGGGCAAGACGGTCGTTACTCTTAAGAAAGAGGCGCCGGGCCACGTGGCGAACCGGCTGGCTTCCGCGCTGTGGCGCGAGGCCGTTCATATCGTCGCCGAGGGCATCGCCGATGTGGCGGATGTTGATGCCGCGCTAGTGAACGGACCCGGGCTGCGTTGGGCGGTGATGGGCGCCCACATGACTTATCATTTGGGTGGCGGCGCCGGCGGGATCGAGGGCTATCTCAAGCATCTTGGCCCGAGCCAGGAACGCCGTTGGCAGTCGCTCGGCTCGCCGAAGCTGACGCCGGACATCCAGAAGAAACTGATCAAGGGGGTCCGCGCTGAAGCCGCGGGACGCTCGATTGGCGCCCTGGAATGGGAACGCGACACCAAACTGATCAAGATCCTCCGCGCGCGGCAGTAGGGCCGGCGCTCACGGGTGGATCTCCAGCGCTTCGAGGAAGCGCGACACCATGTTATAGGCCGCGACGGTCGCGGTCAGCTCCACCATCGTGCGGTCGTTCATGAAACGCTGCACGACCTTGAACACATCATCGGAAACGCGGATTTGGCGGGTCACGGCATCGGCATAGGCCAGTACCGCCCTCTGGCGCTCGTCGTAGCAGTCGGCCTTGTCCCAATCGGCCAGTCGGTCCAACTGTTGTTGGCTGACACCCTCGCGCAAGGCGATCGGCGCATGCTGCGCGGCTTCGTAGGGCGCTCCATTCACCGACGCGATCCGCATGATCACCAGTTCCCGGATATCACCGGGCAATGAGCTCTGTTGCCGGATTGCCGTGAGGAATGTCAGCCAACCGGCGGCGACCGGCGGGCTGTTGAGCAGCATCTGGTAGAGACGCAACACGCTGCCGCGCTGCTTGACGATCTGACCGACCAATTCGGCCGTTTCGGGATTCTCGGTATCCGCATACGGAACGCGCGGCATGGATGATAGCTCCCTTTAGTCTCGTTCACGGGCCGGTGCAGAAATGGTTGTGGCGCCGCTTGTTCTTGCCACCGTCCTGAGGTAAATCCCAGCTTGACAATACGCGATCTGCGATCGCAGATTTAAACCACGATCGTGCGTGTCTGCAATGCATTTCGGGCTGAAATCGCCGCCTGCGGGCGCCGTGCGCCTCTTGCACCAGGGATGAGACAACATGAAAGTGCACCCGCAAGTCCAAGCTGTTCTCGACGAGGTCAATGCGCTCGAGGCCAAGTCGGTTTGGGACACGCCGATCGAGGAAACGCGGGCGGGTTTCCATGCACTTGTCGTCGGACTTGCCAATCCCGGACCCGAGGTCGCGAAAGTGGAGGACCGGGCCATTCCCGGTCCGCACGGGTCGATCCCAGTGCGGATCTATTGGCCGAATGTGCCGAAGGCGGGCCAGACCCTGCCGGTGTTCGTCTATTTTCACGGCAGCGGCTTTGTGGTCCTCAATATCGACAGTTTCGATCATGTCTGCCGGTCGCTGTGCCTGAAGGCGAACTGCATCGTCGTTTCTGTCGATTACCGCAAGGCGCCCGAGAACAAATTCCCGAAGCCGATCGACGATGCCTGGGCCGCGACCAAATGGGTCGTGGGTGCGTGCAAGGAACTGTCTGGTGACGTGAACCGCATCGCCGTCGGCGGTGACTCCGCCGGCGGTTGCTTGGCCACGGTTGTGGCTCAGCGCGCCAAGGCCGAGGGCGGACCGAAGCTTGTGTTCCAGCTCCTGATCTATCCGGTGACCGACACGCGGCGCGATACGGGCTCCTATGAGGAATTCGCCGAAGGATATCTTCTCACCGCTGATGTGATGCGTTGGTTCTTCGACTGCTATTTCAATTCCGAAGACGAGCGCGCGACGGTTACTGCCGCGCCGACGCGCGCGGCCGATCTGACGGGCTTGCCCCCGGCCCTCGTCATCACGGCCACCCATGATCCGTTGCATGATGAAGGCGTGGTCTATGCCAGGAATCTGATGGCCGCCGGGGTTCCGACGGAACATGTCGATTTCGAGGGCCAGGTCCATGGCTTCTGGACCGCCACGGCGCGTTTCGATGCGGCTACCCAGGCGCATGACAAGGCGGCCGCCGCCCTGCGTCAGGCATTCAGTTCCCGGTGAGTTTGAAAATGGCTGATACAAGCGTCGATGTCGTCGTCGTCGGTGCGGGGTTCTCAGGGCTCTATTTGCTCCGTGAGCTGCGCCGGTTGGGGTTCACGGCGAAGGTGATCGAAGCCGGCGGGGGCGTCGGCGGGACGTGGTTCTGGAACCGGTATCCGGGTCTGCGCTGCGACGTTGAGAGCATGACCTACTCATATTCGTTCTCGCATGAATTGCAGAC
>CAZNZI010000279.1:0-1797 GCA_964577475.1 uncultured Rhodospirillaceae bacterium | reverse complement strand
CTGCATCCGCGAAAAATGCACGATCGACGAGGCCGGTCTGCGCCTTGCCGCCAATGCCGAGCGCCATCTCAAAGGCCCCGAGGCGATGGCGGTGCTGTTCCGCGAGTATCCCGAAGCGCTGGCGCGTAGTTTAGAAATTGCCGCGGCCTGCACCTTCTCGCTGGCCGAATTGAAATACGAATATCCCGCCGAGCCGGTACCCGAAGGGATGACGCCGCAGGAGGAGCTCGAGCGCCGCACCTGGGTGGGTGCGGCCCAGCGCTACCCTGACGGCATTCCCGAGGCCGTGAAGGCGCAGATCGAACGCGAATTCGCGCTGATCGCCCAGCGTAACTACGCGCCGTATTTCCTCACCGTCGACGACGTCGTCAGCTATGCCCGCCGGCCCGATGTGGGCATCCTCTGCCAGGGCCGTGGCTCGGCGGCCAATTCCACCGTCTGCTACTGCCTGGGCATCACCGCGATCGATCCGGTGAAGAGCGATCTTCTGTTCGAGCGGTTCCTGTCCTCCGAACGCAACGAGCCGCCCGATATCGATGTCGATTTCGAACACGAACGGCGCGAGGAGGTGATCCAGTACATCTACAACAAATACACGCGCGAACGCGCCGGCATCGCCGCCACCATCATCTCCTACCGCTCGCGCGGCGCACTGCGCGACATCGGCAAGGCGCTGGGGCTTTCGGGCGATACCATCTCGGCGCTCTCGAACAATATGTGGGGCAGTTCCTTCAGTGGCCTCGCCGACGACAACGCCGAGGAACTGGGGCTCGACCCCAACGCGCCGCGGTTGCGCCTCGCGCTCGACCTGGCCAAGGAGATCCGCGGCTTCCCGCGCCATCTGTCGCAGCATGTGGGCGGCTTCGTGCTGACGCGCGGGCCGCTGCACGAGGTGGTGCCGATCATGAACGCGGCGATGGACGACCGCACCAATGTCGAATGGGACAAGGAGGACCTCGACGAACTCGGCATCCTCAAGATCGATGTGCTGGCGCTGGGCATGTTGACCTGTCTGCGCAAGGGATTCGAACTGCTCGACAAGCATCACGGCATCCGGCGCGCGGCCGACGGCAAACCCTGGAAGCTGGCCGATGTGCCGCAGGACGACGAGCCGACCTATAAGATGCTCCAACGCGCCGATGCGGTCGGCGTGTTCCAGGTGGAAAGCCGCGCGCAGATGAGCATGCTGCCGCGCTTGAAGCCCGACAAATTCTACGATCTGGTGATCGAGGTGGCGATCGTGCGGCCCGGCCCGATCCAGGGCGGCATGGTGCATCCTTATCTGCGGCGCAAACAGGGGCTGGAGAAGCATACGCCTCCTTCTCCAGCCTTGGCGAAAGTGCTTGAGAAGACTCTCGGCGTGCCGCTGTTCCAGGAACAGGCGATGAAGATCGCCATCGTCGGTGCCGGGTTCACGCCGACGCAGTCGGACGGGCTGCGCCGCGCCATGGCAACCTTCCGCCGCAACGGCACCATCGGCAACTACGAGATCATGTTCATCGATGGCATGATCAAGAACGGCTACACGCGCGAATTCGCCGAGCAGTGCTTCAGCCAGATCAAGGGATTCGGCGATTACGGTTTCCCCGAAAGCCATGCCGCCAGTTTCGCGCTGCTGGCCTATGCCTCGGCCTGGATGAAATGCCGTTATCCTGCGGCCTTTGCGTGTGCCTTGCTCAACAGCCAGCCGATGGGCTTCTACGCGCCGGCCCAGATCGTCGCCGATCTGCGCGCTCATGGCGTCGAGGTGCTGCCGGTCGACATCAACGCGAGCGATTGGGATTGCACACTGGAAGG
>CAZNZI010000278.1:0-1579 GCA_964577475.1 uncultured Rhodospirillaceae bacterium | reverse complement strand
GGCATGGTGCATCAGCACTTCATGCTGGTCGACGTCTTCTCGGTGATCGAGAACGTGATCCTGGGCGCCGAGGACGGCCCGCTGCTGCGCGAAAGCGTGTCGCGCGCGCGCCGCTCCCTCAAGGAGCTCGCCGAGAAATATCACCTTGAAGTGCCGCCCGATGCGGTGGTGGGCGATCTTCCCGTCGGCGCGCAGCAGCGTGTCGAAATCCTGAAGGCGCTTTACCGCAGCGCCGAGATCCTGATCCTCGACGAGCCCACCGGCGTGCTGACGCCGCAGGAGGCGGACCATCTGTTTCGCGTGCTGGCCCGTCTGCGCGACGAAGGCAAGACGATCATCCTGATCACCCACAAGCTGCGCGAGATCATGGCGATCACCGATCGCGTTTCGGTCATGCGCCAGGGCCAGATGGTCGCCCATCGCGACACCAAGGACACCTCGCCCGCCGAACTGGGCGAACTGATGGTCGGCCGCAAGATCGTCGTCCAGATCGCGCGAGGCGACAAGCCGGCGGGCGAGACGCGGCTGATCGTCGAAAATCTGCATGTGCGCGACTCGCATCGGGTCGAGCGGGTGAAGGGCGTCAGCTTCGCCGTGCGCGCAGGCGAGATCGTCGGCATCGCGGGCGTGTCGGGCAACGGCCAGACCGAACTGCTCGAGGCGCTGTCGGGCATCCGCCGTCCGGCCGAGGGGAAGATCGTCGTATCGGGCGAGACCTTGTTTCCGGCGGCCGAATATTCGCCCCATGTGGTGGCGGCGCATCGCGTGCGGCACGTTCCCGAAGACCGCCAGCGCATGGGCTTGGTGACCGCTTTCTCGGCTGCCGAATGCATGATGCTGGGCGATGAGGAAGACCCCCTCTACCACCAGAAGAACGGCATCCTGATCGACTGGCAGAAGGTGACCCAGGACGCGACGGCCAAGATGACCGCGTTCGACGTGCGGCCGATGGCGCCGGGTTTGAAGACGGCCAATTTCTCGGGCGGCAACCAGCAGAAGATCATCCTGGCGCGCGAGATGGAGCGCAATCCCGACGTGCTGCTGGTCGGCCAGCCGACGCGCGGCGTGGACATCGGGGCCATCGAATTCATCCATCGCCGCCTGCTCGCCATGCGCGATCTCGGCAAGGCGGTGCTGCTGGTCTCGGTCGAACTCGATGAAATCTTCGCGCTGGCCGACCGCATCCTGGTCATGTTTGACGGCAACATCGTAGGCGAAGTGCCGGCGAAGGAAGCCAATGAGAAGAAGCTCGGCCTCCTGATGGCCGGCATCACCGACGGCGCGCAACAGCAGAGGGCCGGAGCTTGAGCAAGCACGCACCGATCGGACCGTTGCCGCGTTGGATGGAATTGGGGCTGCTGCCCCTGATCAACCTGATCCTCGCCCTGATCGTCTCGGGCCTTGTCGTGGTCGCCATCGGCGCAGACCCGTTCGATGCGTTGGTCGCGCTGGTGCGGGGCGCGGTCGGCTCGCAGGAAGGCATCGGCTATACGCTCTATTACGCAACCGACATGGTGTTCGTCGGTCTGTCGGTGGCGGTGGCCTTCCACTGCGGCCTGTTCAACATCGGCGGCGAGGG
>CAZNZI010000277.1:0-6404 GCA_964577475.1 uncultured Rhodospirillaceae bacterium | reverse complement strand
CATAGAAACTGGCGAGATGGAGCGCGGTATCCAGCGTCTGCTGATCGTAGGTGTAGTCGCCCGACTTCACGCCCGTGCCGGCGGCATTGAGCGAAGCGAAACCCAGCACCGCCACGCGCGGCGGCAGGGTCGAGACGAATTGAACCTTGGCACGGAAGAAGTCGGCGTAGTGCTGGCATTTGGTATCGTTCAGCAAGGCACAGTCCGCCTTCAGTTCGTCCCAGGCGCTGAGATCGGCGGGCCACAGTTCCGTCGCCTTCTCCGCATGGCCGCGCGCCCCGGCGGCATCGCCGGCCAGGCGCAGCGCCGTGGCCTGTTCGCGTTCGGCATGGGCCTGGTCGGCATCGAAAGTGCCGGGCGGCAGGCGGGGCACCGTGACCGGCGGCGGCGAGACATGGCTGGACGTGGTAGGAAACAGCGAGCCCTTCACTTCCTTGGTGCGGGAGCAGCCCGAGAGCGCCAGCGCCGCCATGACGGCGAGAGCCAGAGGCATCGTCCATTTCCAGTGCGCCGCAGCGGTCACGTCCGGTCCGTTCTTGGTCTTGTGCGGCGTCATGGTACCATTCCCGCCACGCCCTGCGCAGGGGTCAGATCGCATAGAACGCGGCCCCAAAGGCCGCGACCACGGGAGTCGTCGCGTGAAGCCGGAACTGGTCGACAAGTTCTACGCCGCCCTGGCGAAGAAGATGCCGCTGCCCAAAAGCGAGCTTGCGTTCAGGAACCCCTACACGCTGCTGGTGGCCGTGGTGCTGTCGGCCCAGGCGACCGATGCCGGCGTCAACAAGGCGACCAAGGACCTGTTCGCCACCGTCGATACGCCCGAGAAGATGCTGGCGCTGGGCGAGGCGGGGTTGAAGAAACACATCCGCACCATTGGCCTCTTCAACACCAAGGCCAAGAACATCATCGCGCTCTCGCACTTGCTGATCGAACGCCACGGCAGCATCGTGCCCGAGGATCACGATGCGCTGGAGGCTCTGCCCGGGGTGGGCCGCAAGACGGCGAATGTGGTGCGCAACGTGGCCTTCGGCCATGCGACGATCGCGGTGGACACCCATGTGTTCCGCGTCGCCAACCGCACCGGCCTCGCGAAGGGCACGACGCCGCACAAGGTCGAGGAAGGGCTTGAGAAGGTGACGCCCGCCAGGTGGAAACAGCACGCCCATCACTGGCTGATCCTGCACGGACGCCATGTGTGCAAGGCACGCAAGCCCGACTGCCCGAGCTGCGTCGTGCGCGACTGTTGCGCCTTCAAGGGAAAGACGACGGTCGAGAAACCGGCCTAAGAGGGGCTGTCTTACGAAACCGGCGGATGCCGCTGCGTGATCAGGCGCGAGAGGCAGGCCACTTCGGCCGGCCGGCCTTCGCGGCCACGCAGTTCGGCATGAGCCACGGTGCCGTCAGGCGCCTGGGCGTCGGTGGACTTGCCCGCGATCGGCGACGCCCCTGACGGCGTATCGTCGTAGAGGAAAAGATCGAGGATGCAGCCGGGACCGTAGTACTGCCAAACCTCGGCCGGCTTATCGCGGCGGCGGAAATTGGGATCGCCCAGCGCGGCGAGAACTTCCCTGCCCTCGAGCCCCTCGAACCGCTGCGGACCGCGGGCGAGCTCATTGAGCGTCGGGGCCGCGTGCGGCTTCGGGGGAACCGCGATGGCCATATCTTGGGGTGTCGTAATGACGGCTTCACTAGGTATGCCAGTTGCCACCTTAGGTTGTGCAGGCGGCACACCGCACGCCGCCAGCGCGAATACGCTAAGCAGCGGAATTATAAAGGTTAACGGCTTTTGTCCCCAGATCGGCACGGCGGCGATTCTCGCCAAAAGACGAATTAAAACAGGCGCTTATGATGGAGGGTCATTAAATTGCTACACCCCCCGATGCATACGCAATTGAATTACCTCAAATATTACATCAGCCCGTCCTCTTTTCGCAATGCCTCAAATTCATGCAGCATCGCGGCGGTGCCGATCACCGGGGCGAGGAGGTTGAGGATAGGAATGGCGGAGATCAAGGCGAGCACGATGCCGCCCAGCCACACCCGTCCGCCATGGGCGCGGCGCAGCGCGTCGGCCGTTTTCGGATCGAGGCGGCGCATGGCGACGAGTTCGAAATATTCGCGGCCGAAGAGATAGCCGTTGATGATCAGATAAAGCGCCGCGCCTAGTCCGAAAAAGATCGCGAGCGGAATGTAGACGACGAGTCCGACGATGTTGACGATCAGCATGATCGCCATGAAGCGCCCCGCTTGCCACAGAAGTTCGCCGAATCCCTGACGCCGCACCTCGCCAAGCGCGGGGTAGTAGGCAAGCTCCACCGCACGCGCGACATCTTCCAGCAGGAAGCTCAGAACCGTCGTTGCCACAGCGGGAAACAGCAACAGGGAGATGAAGAAGACCAGAAGGCCGCTCAGCCATTCCGCGAGGATCGTCAGCGGATGCCAGCCGAAGATCGAGACGCTGCTGAGGAAGTGATTCACCAGCCAGCCCGTCGCGAAATAGACGAGCACGTAGAGCACGATGGTGACGGCGAGACTCTTCAGCACGATCTTCGCGAGGCGCGGATCGGGCAGTTGCGCGATGGCTTTGGCGTAGGATGCGATCATGCCGCCATTCAAGCACGGGCGGCCCCGGACATCAAAGAGGGGCGGAAAGAAGCGCGCCGGGAAAGTCACAGCGCCGATCACCGATTGTGCGCGATGCTGCAATTTGCTCTGATGGCTGCGGACTGTGCAGCCCTAACCAGGGATGCCGTATGAGCAACGATCAAGGGGCTGCGGAGCCCCGGTCGGGGACGGAAGCGCCCCAACCTGTCGCGGACAGAGTGAAGCAGTCGCTCGTGTTTTGGGCGACCGGCGCGAGTCCGAAGCGCTTGCGGATTCTGGTCGCCCTCCTGACCGTGACGGTCGCGTGGTACGGCGTGTATCTCGGCACCGGCGGCGGCGATGTCCTCGGCTGGACCTACACGGTTGCCGACCGGTTGGGCCTTACGCCCCAGCCGCGCCGAGCCTTGTCGGCGCCCCGCACGCCGCCCAAAGCGGTCATGGTCGGCGGCTATGGCAGCCGCGGCATCCGGCCGATCAACCCGGGCAACCTCCAGAAACTGCGGAACGACGCCGACAAGGGCGATGCCAACGCGCTCTTCTGGATGGGCGTGATCCACCAATACGGAATGGGCGAGATCACCCGCAATCCAGCGGAGGCCCTGCGCTACTACATGGCCGCGTCGGCCAAGGGCCAGCCACGGGCGCAAACCAACCTGGCCATCCTGTACGAGAATGGTGCGGAGGCCGCGGCGCGCAATATCCAGGAAGCGGTCCGGCTGTTCCGTGCCGCCGCCAAGCAAGGCGATATCGTCGCCCAGTATCACCTCGGCGCGATCTACATGCTGGGCGCCGACGGCGTGCCGATCGACGAGACAGAGGCGGTCACCTTTCTGATGCCGCTCTCCGATCGCGCCGAACCCCAGAGCCAATTCCTGCTCGGCTATCTCTATCTCAACGGGCGCGGCGGATTGCCCCGGGACGACGAGAAGGCGCTCGCCCTGTTCCGGAATGCAGCGGCCAATGGCAACGGCTCCGCGGTGTTGATGCTGAGCGCATTGCACGCGGATTAGCAGCCTTTTTCGATCATGAGTTGTGTGGCACCCGGCAATTTGCTCTGATCCGTCCTGACTGCATTCCGAGGGGAGGACCGCAGTTGAGGGACGAGCCACCGCAGCAACTGGGACCGCCGCCACGGTCGGGGCGCAATAGCCGACGGTCCGCGATCCCGTTGCCGCCTGTGCCGTCGCGTCCTGTCGCGCGACTGGAATTCGGCATCGCTTTGGTGGGGACGATCATTCTGGTCGTCGTCTACTTGGCCACCGGCGGCGGCGACGTGGAAAGTCTGCTCGCCCCCCTCCTCCACACCGATACGGCCGAAACCGCCGGTCCCGTCGTCTCGAATGGCGCACAGAGACCGCCGACGGTGCCCGACGGATATACCGGTCCGGTTCTCACGCGCGAAGAGGCCCGCAAGTTTCTCGATGCCGCTGACAACCGTGGCGACGCTTATGCGCAATTCCGCGTGGGCGTGATCTACGAATTCGGGCTGGGCGGATATCCGCGGGATCTGGCAGCGGCGGTGCGCTACTACCGCATGGCCGCCGACCAAGGCCAATGGAAGGCACAGTGCAATCTCGCACTGATGCTCGAAAACGGAAAAGGTCCGGTTGCCCGCGACGCGGCCGAAGCGCTGCGGCTCTTTCAGCTTGCCGCGGCCCAAGGCGATCCACGCTCCGAGGCCGGTCTGGGCCGGATGTACCACGATGGGAACGGCGTCCAGCGGGATGACGTGGAGGCCCTCACCCATCTGAAGGTCGCAGCCGCAAAAGGACTGGCAGACGCGCAATACGAGGTGGCGCGTGCCTTGCGCGAGAATTGGGAGGGCGTGCCCCAGGACGAGGCCGAGTCGGGGCGTCACATGATGATCGCCGCCGGTCAGGGCGCAAGCAGTGCCGTGACCTATCTGGCCTGGATGTACGCAACCGGCCACGGCGGCTTCGCCCAGGACAAGCAAAAGGCGGCCGAACTCTACCAGCGCGGCGCCCGCCTTGGCGATCGCGACGCGGAATACGAGGTCGCCCGCATGACCTATTACGGAACGAACGGCATCAAGGAAAATAAAGTCGAAGCGGCGCGGCTCTACCAATTGGCGGCGAACCATGGCCATGTGGGTGCCCAAGGCGTTCTGGCCTGGATGTATTGGTATGGGTGCTGCGGTCTCAGCGCCAATCAGGGCGAAGCGCTTCGCCTGTACCGCGCGGCGGCCGACGGCGGCGACGCCGAGGCGCTGACGACGATGGCCTTCTTCGATCTGGCCGGCGTGGCGGTGCCGAAGAACGACGTGGAAGCGATCCAATTTTTGCGGCGGGCCGCCGGCCTGCATAGTCCGTTGGCGATGGACACGCTCGGCCATTTCTATCTCGACGGCAGGGTGGGCCTGCCCAAGGACGAGACGCAGGCCGTCAGCCTTTTCACAGAGGCCGCCGCCATAGGCGATGCGCGGGCCACCTACGATCTGGGGCGGGCTTACGATCTCGGCGAGGGCGGCCTGCCCCTGGATCACGACAAGGCGCTGGCGCTTTACAAGGATGCCGCGGCCGGGGGCTCCGGGCCCGCCCGTGAAGCGCTCAGACGGTTGGGCATAACCGCCGATTCGTCGCGGCGCCCATAGGGACCCCGCCCATAGGCGTTTTTGGGCGCGGAAACCGCTACGGAAGCCCCGAAATCGAGCCATTTTTCATTGTGCGGCGCAACTTGGCGGCTATACTCCGCCCGCCTTTTGACCGGAGAGCCGTATGGCGAAATTCGCCTATGACGTGGCGTGCATCGGCAACGCCATCGTCGACATCCTGTGCCACGCCGACGACGCGACCATCGAGCGGCTGAAGCTCAACCGCAACATCATGACCCTGATCGACGCGGCGCGCGCCGAGGAGATCTATTCGAACATGGGTCCGGCGGTCGAGATCTCGGGCGGCAGCGCGGGCAACACCTCGGCCGGTGTCGCGGCCCTGGGCGGCAAGGCGGCCTATATCGGCAAGGTGCACAAGGATCAGCTGGGCGAGGTCTTCGCCCATGACCTGCGCGCCCAGGGCGTCACCTTCACCAGCGCGCCGCTGACCAGCGGCCCGGCCACCGCGCGCTGCATGATCTTCGTCACGCCCGATGCGCATCGCACGATGAACACCTATCTCGGCGCCTGCGTCGAACTTGGCCCCGAGGACATCGACGAGGCGATCGTCGGCAAGTCGCAGATCGTCTATTTCGAAGGCTATCTGTGGGACCCGCCGCGCGCGAAAGACGCGATGCGCAAGGCCGCCAAGATCGTTCATGCCGCCGGCGGGCGCATGGCGATCACGCTGTCCGATCCCTTCTGCGTCGGCCGCCATCGCGACGAATTCCTGGCCATGCTGGGCAAGGAAGTCGACATCCTCTTCGCCAATGAGGAAGAGATCACCTCGCTCTATCAGACCGATTTCGAGACCGCGATCCAGCGCGTCGGCAAGGACGTGCAGGTGGCCGCGCTGACCCGCAGCGAAAAGGGTTCGGTGGCCGTGCGCGGCACCGAGGTCGTCCGCGTCAACGCCGAGCCGGTGAAGCAGGTGGTGGATACCACCGGCGCCGGCGACCTCTACGCCTCGGGTTTCCTGTACGGGTTGACCCAGAACTTTCCTTTGGATGTTTGCTGCAAGCTGGGCAGCATCTGCGCCGCCGAGATCATTTCCCATATGGGCGCCCGCCCGGAGGCCAATCTGGCCCAACTGGCGGCGCCCGTCTTGAAAAGCCCGCGCTGAGCGCCATCTTCCTTCTTTCGGATCGATCGAGTTAAAGCCCCGCCCCTATGGATATTCGCAATATCG
>CAZNZI010000276.1:0-7378 GCA_964577475.1 uncultured Rhodospirillaceae bacterium | reverse complement strand
CCTGCGCCAAATCGCGCGCGACTCCCGCGTCGGCGATATCTTCGATCCGCCGACCCAGTCTGCTCTTGTGGTCACGGATGCCGAGCGCAAGCGGGAGTTCGAGAAGCGGTGGCGGGAGGGTTCGTTCTCCTTCCTCTCCGCCTACAACGACCTTCTGGTCAATGAAGAGTCGAGCGAAATCGCCGCCGAGTTCGTGCGCGACAAGATTCGCGAGAAGGTCAATGACCCGGCGATCGCCGAGATTCTATGTCCCCGGGGCGTGCCGATCGGAACCAAGCGGCTTTGCGTCGACACCGACTACTACGAGACCTTCAACCGCCCCAATGTGACCCTGGTCGATATCCGCGACCGGCAAATCGACGAGATCACGCCCAAAGGCATTCGCGTAGGCAGGAAGGAATACGAGGTCGACGCGATTGTTTTCGCGACAGGCTATGATGCGATGACTGGCGCATTGTTCCGGATCGACATCCGGGGCCGCGGCGGCATCGCTCTGAGAGACGAGTGGGCGGGGGGACCGCGCACTTATCTTGGCCTGGGCATCACGGGATTTCCCAATTTCTTCACGGTAACCGGACCCGGCAGTCCCTCGGTTGTCAGCAACATGATGGTGTCACTCGAACAGCATGTCGAATGGATCGTCGATTGCCTCGACTATCTGCGCAAGAATGATATCGCGGTGATCGAACCGACCGCTGAAGCGCAGACCAAGTGGACCGACCACGTCAACGAGGTCGCGGCGGCTACGCTCTTTCCGAAGGCCAACTCTTGGTACATGGGGGTGAATATCCCCGGCAAGCCACGGGTCTGCATGCCCTATGTCGGCGGCGTCGGTCACTATAAGACCCTGTGCGACGAGGTCGTCGCCAAGGGCTACGAAGGCTTCGCATTGACGCGCGGGCGCAAAAAGGCATCGGCATCCGTTTGATCGCATCGTGTCCGCGCGTCTGGACGGCGGCTGAGCCGGAGGGGGAATCTGTGAGTGCATCCATCTCGTTGTTTTCGCCACTGCAGATGCGCGCGCTCACTTTGCCCAACCGGATCGTCGTCGCGCCCATGTGCCAATATAGTGCCGTCGAGGGTGTGCCACAGCCTTGGCATGTTCAGCATCTTGGCAGTCTGGCGACATCCGGTCCTGGCTTGCTGATGGTCGAAGCGACAGCGGTCGAGCACATTGGACGGATCACGCATGCCTGCACCGGGCTCTATTCCGATGCCTGTGAGGAAGGGTTCACGGCGCTCATTAAAGCGGTTAAGAGCGTCTTGCCGGGGCCGGTCGGCATTCAGCTCGCGCATTCTGGCCGCAAGGGTTCGACCGATCTCACCTGGAAAGGCGGCAAAGCACTGACGGCGGGAGAGGGCGCCTGGGAAACCATCGCGCCATCGGCTTTGGCATTTGGCTCTTTTCCCGCACCGAAAGCCATGGATCTCGCCGCCATGGATCGTGTGGTGAGAGCTTACGTCGATGCGACAAAGCGGGCTCACCGCGCTGGTTTCGATTTGATCGAACTCCATTGCGCGCATGGATATCTCATCAACGAATTCCTCTCTCCGGTCACCAACCGCCGCGCTGATGTCTATGGCGGGCCACTGATCAACCGGGTGCGTTTCCCGCTCGAGGTAGCTGCCGCCATGCGCGCGGCCTGGCCCGAGGACAAGCCTATGGGTATTCGTGTCAGTGCGACCGATTGGCTCGACGACGGATGGAGCATGGACGACTCGGTTGTCTTCGCGGCGGCAGCAAAGGAATTGGGAATCGACTACTGCTGCGCTTCGTCGGGAGGAATCCTGCACTACCAGGAAGATTCGCCAGGATTTCAGGTGGCTTTCGCCGAGCGGATTCGTCGAGAAACGGGTATCCTCACCCGCGCGGTGGGCAGGATTGTCACGCCGCGTGAAGCCAATGCAGTGATCGCTAACGGCCAGGCCGACATGGTGGCCCTGGGCCGCGCGTTCCTGGCCAATCCGCGTTGGGTGTGGCATGCGGCAGACAAGCTCGGCATGACGGCGCAGTGCCCACCGCAATATCTGCTGGCGCGGCCCGATACATGGGCGGGCAATATCCAGTAGCGAGCCCACGCTCATCAGTGGTTCAATTGATCCGATTGAGTGGTCGATGGGCGGTTCTCCAGACGTGGCTTCAAATGTTCAATCGGCGTGGAAAGCCGAGGCCCGGTTGCTTGCTACGCCGGCGCCTTCGTTATCGGCGGAGGATGCCGAGGCCATTGCGGTCGGGCACTATGGCTTTCTCGGCACGGCCACCCGCTTGACCGGCGAGCGGGATGCCAATTTCGCCATCGACGCGCCAGAGGGAGAACGCCGCGTCCTCAAAGTCTATAACGAGAGTGAAGAGCCGGCGACGCGATCGTTCCAGAACGAAGCACTCCTCCATCTCGCGACAACACCGCTCGGAAATCTCGCCCCTCATATGCTGCCCGCACTCAATGGCGCTCACCAAGTTGAGGCTCAAGTCGGCGGGAACGTTCATCACTGCATCATGATCCCGTTTCTTCCTGGCGCTTCGGCCTTTCTCACGCCGCAGACCGCGACTCAACGCATCAATGTCGGGCGGGAGGCGGCGCGCGTTGATCTTGCCCTCGAATCGTTCAGTCATCCGCTCGATGCCCGCGTTCTGCTTTGGGATCTGATGCGGCTTGGCAGCCTCAAGGATCAGGTCGGGTGGACGGAAGACTTGGGCAACAGGGCCTGGCTCGAGGCGTTCATCCAATCCTTTGTCGTGGATTGTCTGCCCGGCGTCGCGACCTTGCCGACCCAGGTCATTCACAACGATCTCAGCACCAACAACGTCCTGGTCGACCGAGCCCAACCGAATCGCATTTCGGGCATTATCGACTTCGGGGATATGGTTCGTGCGCCGCGCGTGAACGAGGTTGCCGTGGCCGCGTCTTACTTCATCGGTTCGGATGAGCCCTTGGACGCCATCCTCGACGTTGCCGAGGGGTATGATCGGATTTCGCCGTTGTTGGATGACGAAATCGCCTGGCTCTATGACTTGGTGTTAGCGCGGCTGGCGACGCGCGCCGTCATGTATGGCTGGCGCGGCGCACTTTTCCCGGAGAACCGGGCCTATATTCTCCGCAATGCGGCCTCGGCATGGCGGCTAATCGCCCAGTTGACGGCGGCGCCGGCGAAACAGATGCGCGAACGGATAAGACTATCGTGGAAGAAGCGAAAGGAGGCCGCGTAAATGAGCGGTGAAGACATCCTCGAACGCCGGCGGCGTTTGTTGGGCGCGGCCTATCGGGTTCTTTACGATGTCCCCCTGCAGCCGGTCCGCGGAGAAGGCGTTTGGTTGTACGAACGCGATGGAACTCGGATTCTGGACGCATACAACAACGTCCCTTCTGTCGGGCACTGCCACCCGCGCGT
The DNA here is from genome assembly GCA_964577475.1 of uncultured Rhodospirillaceae bacterium. GTDB lineage: Bacteria > Pseudomonadota > Alphaproteobacteria > Rhodospirillales > Magnetospirillaceae > JASHSH01. The sequence continues at coordinate 3,988 of CAZNZI010000276.1, read as the reverse complement.
CGTCGAGGCGCTGAGCAAACAGGCGGCAACGCTCAATACGCATACGAGGTACCTCGACGAGACGATCCTCGACTATGCCGAGGAACTGCTCGCGACGTTCCCCTCCGACCTCGGCAACGTCATGCTGACCTGCACTGGAAGCGAGGCGAATGATCTGGCCATCCGCATCGCCCGGACCGTCACTGGCAACATGGGCCTGATCGTCACCGAGAACGCCTATCATGGCGTCACGGTCGCCGTATCTGAGATATCGCCGTCGCTCGGCGCAGCAGTCGGCATCGGTAATCACGTCAGAACGGTGCCGGCGCCTGACAGTTATCGCATACACCCCGCGCAGCTTGCGGCCCGCTTCCGAACCGATGTGGAAAGTGCGATTGCCAGTTTGGCGGTGGTTGGTCTCAAGCCCGCGGCCCTGATGGTCGATACGGTTTTCGCCAGCGACGGCCTATTCGTCGATCCTCCGGGCTTTCTCGCACCGGCTGTCGAATGCGTCCGAAAGGCGGGCGGGATTTTCGTCGCCGACGAGGTTCAAGCAGGCCTTGGCCGCACGGGGCGCATGTGGGGGTTCGAGCGACACGGTGTGACACCCGATCTCGTGACGCTCGGCAAGCCGATGGGCGATGGCCATCCTTTGGCAGGCGTCGTATCGCGGCGCGACTTCATTGAGGAGTTCGGCCGCCGCTCGCGCTACTTCAATACCTTTGGGGGCAATCCGGTATCAGCCGCGGTCGGCAGAGCCGTTCTGGAGGTGATCCGCTCGGAGGGGCTGGTCGAGAATGCCGCGAAGGTCGGCGATTATCTTGGGCGGGGCGTGAAGGCATTGCAGGCCGATAGTTCCTTGATCGGTGACGTGCGTTACGCCGGGCTCTATATGGGCGTCGAGATCGTATCCGATCGCGGGTCTAAAGACCCGTCCCCTATGTCGGCCGCGGCGCTCGCCAATACCTTGCGCCGTGAGGGCGTTCTCGTCGGCCTCTGTGGCAAGCAGAGCCACTGTCTCAAGATCAGGCCGCCGCTGCCATTCTCCATGGAAAATGCCGACTATTTCTTGGAAAAGATGCGCACGGTATTGGCGCGCGTCGGGGCCGGCCGGTCCACTGACGAGGGGCAGCGCCCATTTAATGGGCGGTAGTGCAATGCCGAGGTACCAAGGCAATCGAGTCTCAGCAATATCTTCTAACGAAAAACCTGCCGGATTTTCATCCTGCAACTTTCGCATCTGGCTTGCGGCGATGGAGATGTTCCAAAATGTTCCACAGCATTCGGTAAGCATCGGGAATCGTCGGTAACGAACAGTAAGTTCAAGCGCCCGATTTCTAAGGCATATTTTCCTAAGTCATTGAATCTAAAAGCATCAAAATCCGCTTCCCAAGCTTACGACGAGGGTTCGATTCCCTTCACCCGCTCCAATGAAATCAGGGATTTCTGACGCGCCCTGACAAAGCGGCGCGATTTTTTGTGACAAAATGTGCCACGAAATCGGCGTCGAGGAGCGTGCTTCCGACTCAATTCACTCAATGTTTGCGGCGATTTCTGTCTGCGCCGATGGCGTGCAGAAGCCTGCTAGCTTACGACGAGGTGGGGCTATGGGAACGAACACCAGCGTCGTCGGTTAATGCAAGCGTGGCAGAGTGGGTAGGCCTCTCCCCAAAAAGTTCAACGCGTGGCGAGGAGTGGTATCGCCGATGATCGCAGTGATTACAGGGGCTAGCGCCGGCATCGGACGTGCAGCGGCCCGCGAATTTGCGGCGCGAGGTTGGGACGTCGCCCTGATTGCGCGCTCATCGCAGAGGCTTGCGGAGACGTTGCGCGAAATTCTCGACCGTGGCGTTCGTGCGATCGCGGTGCCGGCCGACGTCGCCGATTTCGCGGCTGTTGAGGCGGCGACGCTGCGCATTGAAGCGGAGATGGGTCCGATCGATGTGTGGGTCAACAACGCCATGGCGACGCTCTTCGCGCCGGTGAGCGCAACCACGCCGGAAGAATTCCGCCGCGCCACCGAGGTCACCTATCTTGGCCAAGTCCACGGCACGATGGTGGCACTCGGCGTCATGCGGCCCCGCAACCAAGGCACGATCGTCAATATCGGATCGGCCCTAGCTTATCGCTCGATCCCGCTGCAAGCCGCCTATTGTGGGGCCAAACATGGCGTCCGCGGCTTCACCAATGCGCTGCGATCGGAGCTGATTCATGACGGCAGCGATATCGGTCTTGTGATGGTGCATCTGCCTGCCGTCAACACGCCGCAGTTCGATTGGGCGCTCAATAAAACCGGCCGAAGGGCACAGCCGATGCCCCCCATCTTCCAGCCGGAAGTGGCGGCCAGGGCGATCTTTTTCGCGGCAACCCATCCTGACCGCCGCGAGATTTGGGTCGGCCTCTCCACGGCGAAGGCCATCCTGGGAAACCGCGTGGCGTCGGCGCAGCTTGACCGTTACCTCGCCAAGGCCGGCTATACGGGGCAATTGGCGGATGACCCGCAACCCGCCGATGCCGCGTCCAACTTGTTCGGCAGTGTGGACGCCGACTATGGCGCCCACGGGCGATTCGACGACGTGGCTCGCGACCGTGCTCTGAACCCCTCGACCAGCCGTCAACCCGCGGTTCCAATAGCGGCAATGATGCTGGGCTTCGCGATCTTAGGCTTGGCTGCAGGCCGCAAGGCGCAGTTTTAGCGCTGGAGTACCGGCCCGGTCAGGCGCAACGCGGTATTGATCAGTGCGATATGGCTGAGGGTCTGGGGGAAATTGCCTAGCATTTGGCCCGTCCGCGTATCCCATTCCTCGGCCAATAGGCCGACATCGTTCCGGATTTCGAGCACGCGGTCCAAATACGAGCGCGCTTCGTCCAACCGTCCCTGCATAACACGACAATCGGCCAGCCAACAGGTGCAGGCGATGAAGGCTCCTTCGCTCTGATGACCGTCGCCGCGGTGCCAGCGGCGAACAAAGCGGTCTTCGATCAATTCACACTCCACCGCATCGATCGTCGCCGCGATGCGCGGGTCATCGATGGGCAGGAAGCCGATCAGCGGGAGCAGGAGAAGGCTGGCATCCAACTCATTCGAATCGAAGGCGGACACAAAGGTATTGCGTCGCTTGCTGAATCCATTCGCACAGACCTGCGCGTGAATCCGGTCGCGCAATTGCTGGAGCTCGGCTTGGCGGCAAGGCGGAAGCGTTCTAGCCACGCGTAACTTGAGAAACCGGTCAACGGCGGCCCAGGCCATCGCCTTCGAATAGGTGAAGTGCCACGGCCGCGCGCGCGTTTCCCAAATTCCCTGGTCCGGCTGCTGCCAGATCGCTGCGACATGACCGACGATTCCTTCTTCGATCTGAATATCGTGGGGCCGATCGTCTTCCAGCCCGACATGTTCGGCGACATGAAGCATGTCCATGATCTCGCCGTAAATGTCGAGCTGGGTCTGCGCCGCAGCCGCGTTGCCGACGACCAATGGACGATCCGTCCCGTAATCGATCCGGGTATCGATGCGGCGGGTCTCGATATGCCGTGCCCCGTCTAAGCGATACATGGTGCGGATGCGTGCTGGATCGCCCGCCGCGGCACGCAACAGCCAGTCGCGCCAGAGGGCCGCTTCGCCGCGGAAGCCGGCGTTGAGAAAGGCGAGCAGGGCAAAACTCGAGTCGCGCAACCAAGTATAGCGATAGTCCCAGTTGGCGCCGCCATGGGGCACTTCGGGAAGCCCAAGCGTTGGCGCTGCCAGGATGCCGCCGGTTTCCTCGTGGGTGAGCGCATAGAGGATCAACAGGGATCGCTCGACAGCCTCTCTCAACACGCCTGTCATGGTTGGGCGGGCGGAAAAACCTTCCAGCCACGTAGTCCAATATCGCTCGGTCTCGGCAATGCACCGTCGAACATCCAACGGCAATGGCACGGGTTGATAGGACAGGCCGTATTGGAGGGTGAACGTTACCGCTTCGCCGGCTTCGACTCGAAATTGCGCGGTGATGCGATCGTCCGCACACTG
>CAZNZI010000275.1:0-5570 GCA_964577475.1 uncultured Rhodospirillaceae bacterium | reverse complement strand
GGCCTTCAAACGCGCCGAGCCGATCCTCTCCACCATGGGCAAGACGGTCGTGCATGCGGGAGCCTCGGGGAACGGACAGGCCGCCAAGATCTGCAACAACATGATCCTGGGCATCTCGATGATCGCGGTCGGCGAGGCTTTCGTCCTGGCCGAGAAGCTGGGCCTCGATCATCAGCGCCTGTTCGATATCAGCTCCAAGTCCTCGGGCCAGTGCTGGTCCCTCACCAGCTACTGCCCGGTGCCGGGCCCGGTGCCCGCCTCGCCCGCCAACCGCGGCTACAAGCCCGGCTTCACCGCGGACATGATGTTGAAAGACCTGCGCCTGGCCCAGGCCGCTTCGCAGGGGGCGGGCGCCCACACCGCGTTGGGCGAGCATGCGATGCAGCTTTATGAGCGGTTCGCCGGCGGCGGTCATGGCAGCACCGATTTTTCCGGCATTATCGAGATGGTGCGCGGGGCGAAATAGCAGCGCTCGCGCTTTACCTTTCCGCCGTCTCTGGTAGAACACGGGATGACTGCAACCCGTGGATTTGCTTCGATGAGCCAGCCGGAATTCGTGCTTACCCTGTCCTGCCCCGACGTGGTCGGGATCGTCCATGCCGTCACGGGCGTCATGGTCGCGCAGGGTTGCAACATCATCGACAGCGCCCAGTTCGGCGATCCGGAGACAGAGCGCTTTTTCATGCGCGTCACCTTCGCCGGCCCCGCCGGGATGACGCGCGAGGCGATCCAAAGCGCCTTTGCCTCGACCGCCAAGACGTTCGGCATGGACTGGCGCATCACCGGGCGCGGCGCCAAGACCAAGACGTTGATCCTGGTCTCGCGCTTCGGCCACTGTTTGAACGACCTTCTGTTCCGCGCTTCGACGGGCACCTTGCCAATCGATGTGCGCGCCGTGGCCTCGAACCACACCGACTTCCAGGCGCTCGCCGGCGCCCACAATATTCCGTTCCATCACATACCGGTCAAACCCGAGACCAAAGCGGCGCAGGAGAAACAGATCCTGCAGCTCTGCGAGGGGCTCGACGTCGAGCTGGTGGTGCTCGCGCGCTATATGCAGGTGCTGTCGGACGACATGTGCAAGGCGCTGTCGGGCCGTGCGATCAACATCCATCACTCCTTCCTGCCCAGTTTCAAGGGCGCGAAACCCTATCATCAGGCCTATGAGCGCGGCGTGAAGATCGTCGGCGCCACGGCCCATTACGTGACTTCGGCGCTCGACGAAGGGCCGATCATCGAGCAGGAAGTTGTGCGCGTCGATCACGCCATGGGACCGGACCAGTTGGTCGAGGTGGGCCGCGACGTGGAATGCGTGGTGCTGGCCCGCGCCGTGAAGCTGCATACGGAGCGCCGCGTGCTGCTGAATGGGTCGCGCACCGTGGTCTTCCGGTAGGGCGATCGCCGTGGCCCGGACGCGCGGATCGTCGGGACCCAAGACCATGGCGGCGATCCGCGAAGCGGGCGTGCGCCTGATCTACGAACATGGCTATGAGGGAATGAACCTGCGCCAGCTGGCCGAAGAGGTCGGCATCCAGGCGGGTTCGCTCTACAACCACATCCACACCAAGCAGGACCTGCTGTTCGAGTTGGTGAAGGAGCACCTTTCACAACTGCTCGCTCAGCTCGACGCGGCACTGGTGGGCCTGACCGACCCGGTGGCGCGGATGGAAGCCTTCTGTGCCTTCCATGTGAACTATCACATGGTGCGCAAGCGCGAGGTCTCGGTGGTCAACTTCGAACTGCGCAGCCTGGAGGCCGCCAACTACCAGGCCGTGGTGGCGATGCGCCGCGCCTATGAGCGGCGCGTGATCGAGATCATCGAGACGGGAATCGCCGACGGCGTGTTCGCGCCCACCGATGCGCGCGTGGCGGCTTTCGCGATCCTGGCTCTGCTGACGGGTGTCTGCACCTGGTACCGGCCTACGGGACGGCTGGCGCGCGACGAGATCGTCGCCGTGCACACAAGGCTGGTGCTGAACGGATTGAGGAAGGGCGATGCCGCCGCTAAGCGCGTTTCGCGGCCAAAGCCTGGGCGGTCTTCGACGCCGGCGCGCGGCCGAGCGCAGCGGTGACGTAAATCCCGGCCTCGACCAGTTTGTCGAGATCGATCCCGCTTTCGAAGCCGAGACCCTTCAGCATATAGGCGACATCTTCGGTGCCGACATTACCCGAGGCGCCCTTGGCATAGGGACAGCCGCCGAGCCCGGCCACCGACGAATCCACGATCCGCACGCCCTCTTCGAGGCAGGCGAGGATATTGGCCAGCGCCTGGCCATAGGTATCGTGGAAATGCACGGCCAGTTTCGGCATCGGCACGGCGCGCGCCACCTCGCGCAACATCGCACGCGCCTTGGCCGGCGTGCCGACGCCGATCGTGTCGCCCAGCGAAATCTCGCCGCAGCCCATGGCGAGCAAAGATTTCGCCACCTCGACCACCTGGGCCACCGGCACCTCGCCCTCATAAGGGCAGCCAAGTACGCAGGAGATATAGCCGCGCACCCGCACGCCGTCGATCTTGGCCTGATCGCAAACCGGCCGGAACCGCTCGAGGCTTTCGGCGATCGAACAGTTGATGTTCTTGCGGCTGAAACTTTCCGAAGCCGCGGCGAAGACGGCGATCTCATCCACGCCCGCGGCCCGCGCATCTTCATAGCCGCGGACATTCGGCACCAGGACCGGATAGCGTGTCCCCGGCTTGCGCTTCATCAGCTTCAGCACCTCGCCCGAATCGGCCATCTGCGGAACCCATTTCGGGCTGACGAAGGCGCCGGCCTCGACGATCGGCAGTCCCGCATCGGCGAGCCGTTCGATCAGCGCGACCTTGGTCGCGGCAGGCAGCGGCTTCGCCTCGTTCTGAAGCCCGTCACGCGGACCGACTTCGCAGATGATGACCGTCTCACTCATGCGTTTTCTTTGCTTTCAGCGGCCGTAAATTCAATCACCTCTTCACCCTCGCGCACCTTGTCGCCGACGGCGAAGCGGACTGTGGTGACCATACCGTCGGCGGGCGCGACGATCGCATGTTCCATCTTCATCGCCTCGATCACCATCAGCCGCGCGCCACGTGTCACTGGATCGCCGGTCTTCACCGCGACGGCCACCACCTGCCCCGGCATCGGCGCCGTAAGGCGGCCGCCGCCATGGGTGTCGTCACCCGATGCGATATAGGGATCGACCAGCGTCAGCACAACCGGCCCGCGCGGCCCGAAGACATGCAGCGCCGCTCCCGCACGCACGACACGGCCCTGGATGCGGCGACCCGCGAGATCGATGCGGATCATGCCGTCATCGGAACGCACGACCGCCGCCCGCATTGTGCCGTCGGGCAAGGTGAGATCGTAGCCGTCACGGCGATAGCGCAAACCCACGACAATCTCCCGCTCGCCATCGCGGAAGGTGAGCGTGGACGAGGCCGTGCCGTTGAGCTGCCAACCATCAGCCACGGACCAGGGCGACCAGGGATCGGTGGCCCCATGTTTCACCGCCGCAGCCGCGGCCTTCTGGTCGTGGATCACGGACAGTGCGGCCAAGGCCAGATCGGTATCGTCCGCCTGCGGCGCGACGCCGACAAGATCGCCCATGCTGCGCCCGAGGAAGCCGGTATCGACGGCACCCCCGGCGAAATCCCCATGGCGCAGGATGCGCGCCAGGAAGGGGATGTTGTTGGCGACACCGACCACTGCGCTGGCCTCGAGCGCCGTGGCGAGACGGCGCAGCGCGGCGGGACGGTCCTCGCCCCAGGCAATCACTTTGGCGATCATCGGATCGTAATAGGGTGAGATGCTGTCGCCCGCCTCGACTCCCGAATCGATGCGCAAGTCGGCGCTCTCCGCCGGCCAGGACACGTGAGCCAGTTTGCCGACCGAAGGCAAGAAGTCGCGGCGCGGGTCTTCGGCATAGACGCGGGCCTCGACGGCGTGACCGCGAAGGGTGATCTGCTCCTGGGTCAGCGGCAGTTTCTCGCCCGCCGCCACGCGCAATTGCCACTCCACCAGGTCCTGGCCGGTGACCATCTCGGTCACCGGGTGTTCGACCTGAAGGCGGGTATTCATTTCCATGAAGTGGAAGGTGCCACCCTCCGCGATGAACTCGACCGTGCCCGCGCCAACATAGTTCACCGCGCGCGCCGCCGCGACGGCCGCCGCGCCCATTTCGTTCATCTGGGCGAGCGTCAGGCCCGGCGCCGTCGCTTCCTCGATCACCTTCTGGTGGCGGCGCTGCACCGAGCAGTCGCGCACGAAAAGATGGACGCAGTTGCCGTGGGTATCGGCGAAGACCTGCACCTCGATATGGCGCGGGCGCTGGAGATATTTCTCGATCAGCACACGGTCGTCGCCGAAACTGCTCTTCGCCTCGCGCCGCGCAGTGGCGAGCGCTTGTTCGAAGGCCTCGGCCTTCTCGACCACATGCATGCCCTTGCCGCCGCCGCCGGCCGACGGCTTGATCAGCACCGGAAAGCCGATCCGCACCGCCTCGCGCGCCAGCAGCGCCGGGTCTTGATCCGCGCCGTGATAGCCCGGCACGAGGGGCACCTTGGCCTTCTCCATCAGCGCCTTGGCTTCGCTCTTCGAACCCATGGCGTGGATCGCGCCGACCGGCGGGCCGACGAAGATGATACCGGCGGCCTGGCAGGCGCGCGCGAAGTCCTCGTTCTCCGACAGGAAACCATAGCCCGGATGAATCGCCTGCGGGCCGGTCTGCTTCGCCGCGGCGATGATCTTGTCGATGACCAGATAGCTTTCCGACGCGGCGGGCGGGCCGATCAGAACAGCCTCGTCGGCCTCGCGCACGTGGCGCGCGCCGGCATCGGCTTCGGAATAGACGGCGATGGTGTGGATACCCATGCGCCGCGCGGTGCGCATGATGCGGCAGGCGATCTCGCCGCGATTGGCGATCAGCAGGCGGTCGAACATCTCAGCCCCGCTCGCGCCAGGAGGGTTTGCGCTTGGCGAGGAAGGCGTCGATACCCTCCCGACCTTCGGCGCTGGCGCGCCGCTGCGCGATGCGCTTGGCCGTCTCTTCGACCAGCCCGTCGTCGACCGGCCGGTCGGTCATTGCGAAAATCAGGTCCTTCGCCGCCGCCATCGCTTCGGGCCCGTTACCGAGCAGGAAGGTCAGGATCTCCTCGATGCGGGTATCCATATCGACAGCCGGTACGACCTCATGCACCAGACCCAGGCGCCGCGCCTCGGTCGCGTCGATCCGCTCGGCGGTCAAGAACAGGCGCCGCGCCGCACGCGGCCCGATGGCCGCGATGACGTAAGGACTGATCACCGAGGGAATCAGGCCGAGCTTGACCTCAGTCAGCGAGAACACCGCCTGATTGTTGGCGCTGGCGATGTCGCAGCACGCCACCAGGCCGACGCCACCACCATAGGCGGGACCCTGCACGCGGGCGATGGTCGGCTTCGGCATGTCGTTCAGTACGCGCATCAGCTTCGCGAGCTTGCGGGCGTCAGCCAAGTTGCGGGCCTCGTCATAGCCGGCCTGTTCACGCATCCAGCCCAGATCGGCGCCCGCCGAGAATGAAGCGCCATCCGAGACTAGGATCACCACGCGGACCGAGAGTC
>CAZNZI010000274.1:0-3180 GCA_964577475.1 uncultured Rhodospirillaceae bacterium | reverse complement strand
CGTCTTCGATTGAGGAATAGCGGTGACCTGGCTCCACCAATTCGTTTTCTACATTTTCGATCCATTCCTCTGGAATGGCGCGCTGATGGCTGTCGAGATATCGGTCGTGGCGATGCTGTTCGGGCCTCTGCTCGGCCTGTGTCTCGCGCTGATGCGCCTGTCGCGCTTCAAGCCGCTCAACTGGATCGCGTGGTTTTACATCTGGTTCGTGCGCGGCACGCCGCAGCTGCTCCAGCTCGTCTTCCTCTACGACGCTTTGCCGCCGATCGGGCTCAAGCTCGACACCTTCACCACCGCCGTGCTCGGCTTTGCGCTCAACGAAGCGGCCTTCAGCGCCGAGATCATCCGTGGCGGCATCCTGTCGGTGAACCGCAGCCAGAGCCTGGCCGCCGCCGCCTTCGGCATGGGCCCATTCCTGACGCTGCGCCGGATCATCCTGCCCCAGGCCATGCGCGCCATCCTGCCGGGCCTGTTCAACGACGTGATCGCGGTGCTGAAAGGCACGTCGATCGCCTCCGTGATCTTCGTCAACGAGCTCACCTTCCGCGCGCAGCAAGTCGTGGGACAGAACTTCAAGTTCTTCACCGTCTTTGCCGCAGCAGGCGTGATCTACCTGATCATGACCAGCGCGATCTCGGCGGTGCAGGCGATGCTCGAGCGGCGCTTCAACCTGGAGATCGACCGTACCGCCCAGGCCAGCGCGGCACAGCGCCTGTTCGGCTTCGGCCTGCGGCGCGGCACTGCCACGGCGGTCGCGACAGCGGCACCGGCCAAGACAGGCGCCACGCCGGCTTCTGCGACCGATCAGGCTATGGCCCAGACCGAATGGATGCGCACGATCGCCGACGCAACCGCCGCCTCGGCTACAAGCGACGGCGCCTTCGTCGACTGCCGCAACGTCCACAAGGCATATGGCAACCGCCCGGTGCTGCGCGGCATCGATCTCGAGATCAAACGCGGCGAGGTGGTGGTGATCATGGGCCCGAGCGGCAGCGGCAAGAGCACGCTGTTGCGCCTGGTCAATCATCTGGAGCAGGTGAACGACGGTTCGATCCTCGTCAACGGCGCCTATGTCGGCTACCGCCAGCACGGCGATCAATTGAAGCCGATGCGCGACTTGGCGAAGGCGCGCGCCGACGCTCGCATCGGCATGGTGTTTCAGCACTTCAACCTGTTCGATCACCTGACGGCGCTGGAAAACGTGATGGAGGCGCCGATCCACGTCTATGGCGACGATCCCGCCAAGGCCCGGGCGCTGGCCACAAGCCTGCTCGCCATGGTCGGCCTACAGCACCACGCCAACCACCTGCCCCATCGCCTCTCCGGCGGCCAGCAGCAGCGCGTGGCGATTGCGCGCGCGCTGGCGATCTCGCCGCGCCTGATGTTGTTCGATGAGCCGACTTCGGCGCTCGATCCCGAGCTGGTGGCCGATGTGCTGGCCGTGATCCGCCGCCTGGCCGAAGCCGGCATGACGATGATGGTGGTCACTCACGAAGTACGCTTCGCCCGCGACGTGGCCGACCGCGTGATCTTCATGGATGAAGGCCAGATCGTCGAGCAGGGCGCGCCTGCCGATGTGCTCGACAATCCGAAGCAGGAACGCACCCAGCGCTTCCTGCGCCTGGTCGAGCGCGAGGACGAGATTCAATCTTAATCCACCATCGTGAGAAGCGTCCTGCTTTGCACACAAAGCGTGACGCGACGAAGCGATCGGGGATTTCCGTGACGCTTTGGATCGCTTCGCGGAACCTGTTCTCGGGCCGCGCTCCGCGCGGACCCAGGTGCTCATGACGGCCCTATTCAACTCGTTGCCATGCGGAATCACGCCTATATATTTGCGTGGCTCATGACCATTCGCTCCCCCTCGTCCATTCTGATCATCGGCGCCGGTGCCGCGGGCCTGATGGCCGCGCGCGAATTGGCGCGTGCCGGCAAGCAGGTCACGATGATCGAAGCGCGCGATCGCACCGGCGGGCGCATCTTCACACTGCCAGCCGAAACCTTCGGCTATCCGGCCGAGGGTGGCGCCGAGTTCGTGCATGGTGAGGCGATTGTAACGCGCGCCCTGCTGCACGACGCCGGACTCTCGCTTGCGCCGATGACCGGCATGCGCTGGGACGCGCGCGAAGACAAAGTCGAGACCGACGCCGAGAGCGACGAAGCGCCCGATGAGGCGCGCTTTCACCGAGAATTGGCGGAGCTCGCGATCGATATGCCGATCGCGGCGTTTCTCGACACCCGGTTCGGCGGCCCGGCCTATGCCAAGATGCGCCGCGATATCCTGCGCATGGTCGAAGGCTATGACGCCGCCGATCCGAAAAAAGCCAGCACCTTCGCGCTGCGCGAGGAATGGATGGGCGAAGGCGTGGAACAGCAGGGTCGCGTCAAGCAGGGTTATGGCGCGATGATCGATTACCTCGCCGCGGATGCCCGCAGGCATGGCGCCGTGCTTCGCCTGAACAGCGTCGTGAAGGCAATCGGCTTGCGCGAAGCCGGTGTAACCGCTCGGCTCGCCGATGGGAGCACCATCGATGCCGAAGCAGCAATCCTCACCGTGCCGCTGCCGCTGCTCGCGCAGATGGAATTGCCGGCGGGGCTCGCCGCGAAGCAGTCGCTGCTGTCCGATATCGGCTTCGGCAATGTGGTGAAGGTTCTCCTTCGCTTCAAAACGCCGTTCTGGACGCGGCACAATGGGCAGGATTTCTCAAACCTCTCCTTCCTGTTCGGCGACGGCAAGGTGCCGACGTGGTGGACGCAGCACCCAGGGACCGATCCCGTGCTGACCGGATGGTATGCGGGACCGAAGGCTGACACGGTCGCGGCGCTTTCGGAACAAGACCTGATCGCGATGGGCCTCTCCTCGCTCGTCCCGGTGTTCAAACGTACCGAGGATGATCTGCGGCACGACTTGGTCGCGGCGCGCGCGATCAACTGGGGCAACGACCCGCTGGCCTGCGGTGCCTATTCCTACGCGACACCCCAAACCCGGGCAGCCCAGGTGGTGCTCCAGCAGCCGGACGGCACCGGCATCCACATCTCGGGCGAAGCCCTCTATGCCGGGCGCGACATGGGCACGGTCGAAGCGGCGCTGGCCAGTGGCCGCGACACGGCGCGGATGATTCTGGCCAGCAGCCCCTGACGGCGGGGATTTATCCCAAAAAGCCCCGCTCCTCGTCGCAA
>CAZNZI010000273.1:0-2790 GCA_964577475.1 uncultured Rhodospirillaceae bacterium | reverse complement strand
GAGGACTTTACCCGTTTCATGTTGCAATCGGCAGGCTCACGGCTCATTTGTATCGATTGTGGGATATCGCCCACCGGTCCGGTCGCCGGGCCTTCTGGAGGATGTTTTGAGTTTGGATGCACGCGCCGAACCGGTGCTGTCGATGGCCTCGCCGGCCCAGGCCCCTAACATCTCGTTCGAGTTCTTTCCGCCCAAGACCGATGCGATGGGCGAACAGCTTTGGGCCTGCATCCGCCGCCTCGAGCCTTTGGCGCCGCGCTTCGTCTCTGTGACCTATGGCGCCGGCGGATCGACCCGCGAACGCACCCATGACACGGTGGCACGTATCGCCCGCGAGACGACACTGACACCCGCCGCGCATCTCACCTGCGTTGGCGCCTCGCGAGCCGAAGTGAATGCCGTTGCGCATCGCTACTACGAAGCGGGCATCCGCCATATCGTCGCCCTGCGCGGCGATGCGCTGGAGGGTCAGAGCCCTTATCAACCCCATCCCCAGGGCTATGCCTATGCCGCCGATCTGGTGGCCGGGCTGAAGCGCATCGGCAATTTCGAGATCAGCGTCGCCGCCTATGCCGAGACGCACCCCGAAGCCAAGAGTGCCGATCACGATCTCGACAATCTGAAGCGCAAGATCGATGCCGGCGCCAGCCGCGCGATCACCCAATTCTTTTTCGACACGGACATCTATCTGCGGTTCCGCGACCGCGCGGCCAAGGCGGGCATCACGGTGCCGATCGTGCCGGGCATCCTGCCGGTCACCAATTTCAGCCGCGTCAAGAAATTCGCCGCCACCTGTGGTGCCGCGGTGCCGGCCTGGATGGGCCATATGTTCGAAGGCCTCGACGCCGAACCCGAGACGCGCCGCCTGGTGGCCGCCACCGTGGCCGGCTGGCAGTGCCGCGCGCTGGTGGCCGGCGGTGCGCCGGACCTGCATTTCTACACGCTGAACCAGGCGGATCTGGTTTTCGCGATTTGTCACTTGCTCGGCGTGCGCGCCAAAGGTACCCCCGCAGCATCATGAGCGACGATATTCTCGATTACCTGCGGCACCGGGTGCTGCTGGCCGATGGCGGCATGGGCACGCGCGTCCAGGGCATGGGCCTGTCGGTCGAACACGACTATCACGGCCACGAGAACTGCACCGACGTGCTGTGCCTGACGCGGCCCGATCTGGTGCGTGAGGCCCATGAGGCGTTCTTCGCGGCCGGCGCGGATATGGTGGAGACCAACACCTTCGGGGCGAGCCCGGTCACGCTCGGCGAATTCGGCATCGGCCCGCAGGCCTATGAGATCAACCGCCGCGCCGGCGAGATCGCGCGCGAGGCGGCCGACCTGTTCAAAGGCGATGGGCGCAAGCGCTTCGTTCTGGGCTCGGTGGGGCCGGGCACCAAGCTGCCCTCGCTCGGCCATATCGATTATGCCGCGCTGGAAGCCTCGCTGCTGGTGCAGGCGCAGGGCCTGATCGCGGGCGGCGTCGATGCGGTGCTGATCGAGACCTGCCAGGACCCGCTGCAAATCAAGGCGGCGGTGAACGCGGTGAAGGCCGCGCGCCTCGAAGCCAACACCAGCACGCCGATCTTCGTCCAGGTGACGGTCGAGACCACCGGCACGCTGCTGGTGGGTGCCGACATCGCCGCCGCGGCCACAGTGATCAATGCGCTAGACGTGCCGCTGATCGGGCTCAACTGCGCGACCGGCCCCCATGAGATGAGCGAGCATGTGCGCTGGCTGTCGGGCAACTGGCCGGGCCTGGTCTCCGTGCAACCCAATGCCGGCCTGCCGGAACTGGTGGATGGCCACACGCATTACCCGCTGAGCCCGGCCGATCTCGCGCTCTGGCAGGAGCGCTTCGTCACCGAGGATCACGTCAACCTGATCGGCGGCTGCTGCGGCACCACGCCCGACCACACGCGCGCCGTCGACGCCATGCTGCGCCGTCTGGGCGGCGACCATATCCGCCCCACCCCGGCGCGCCGCCAGGTGCACTGGATGCCCTCGGTCGCGTCGCTCTACAGCCAGGTGCCGCTGCGCCAGGAGAATGCGTTCTTCTCGATCGGCGAGCGCTGCAACGCCAACGGCTCCAAGAAATTCCGCGAATGCCAGGAGCGCCAGGACTGGGACGGCACCGTCGCCATCGGCCGCGAACAGGTGAAGGAAGGCAGCAACGCGCTCGACATCTGCACCGCCTTCGTCGGCCGCGACGAAGTGAAGGACATGACCGCATTGCTGACCCGCATGCGGGGTGCGGTGACCGCGCCCTTGGTAATCGATTCGACCGAACTGCCGGTGATCGAAGCCGCGCTGCAACTCTACGGCTGCAAGTCGATCATCAATTCGATCAATTTCGAGAACGGCGAGGAGCCCGCCGCCCGTCGCCTCGAACTCGCGCGCAAATTCGGCGCCTCGGTGATCGCGCTCACCATCGACGAAGTGGGCATGGCGAAAGACGCGGACTCCAAGGTCAAGCTGGCCCACCGGCTTTACGACTTCGCGGTCAACAAGCACGGCTTGCCACCCTCGGACCTGATCTTCGACCCGCTGACCTTCACCGTCTGCACCGGCAACGAGGACGACCGCAAACTAGCCCTCGAGACGCTGGTCGGCATCGAGCGCATCGCCCGCGAACTGCCCGAATGCCAGATCGCGCTCGGTGTCTCGAACGTCTCCTTCGGCCTGAAGCCGGCGGCCCGCGCCGTGCTGAATTCGGTGATGCTCGATCATGCGGTGAAGCGCGGCATGAGCGGCGCGATCGTCCATGTCGCGAAGATCGTGCCCCTGCACAAGATCCCG
>CAZNZI010000272.1:0-8004 GCA_964577475.1 uncultured Rhodospirillaceae bacterium | reverse complement strand
TCGACGACGCGCGGGTGGCAATGCCCGACTGACGCCACACCAGGGCCGGCTTCCAAATCGACGTATTCCTTACCCTGCTCGTCCGTGACCAGGGCGCCCTGCCCTCTGACGATGATCGGAAGCGAGTTCGTATTGGGGATGAGATAGCGCAGTCCGTCTTCGATGCTCGAATTCGCGTGCGGCGGGTCTAAGGGCACGTCACTTGCTCCGTTTTTTTCACTGGTTTTAAGGGCAGGTCGATATCAGGTGCACCACAGTATACAGAATAATTCGAAAGGTCCAGAGCCCCTCTTACTTCTGTATTTGCCGCCCTTCCGCCTTCGCCGTGATCACAGCAAGAATAAGCACGATCCCGTTGAATACGGGCTGCAACCAAAACGGTACGCCGACCAAACTCAGACCGTTAAAGCCCACCGCCAGCAACACGATGGCGATCACCGCGCCCGGAATATTGAAGTAGCCCGGCCGGTAGGTCGTCACGCCAAGGAATGAAGCTGCATACGCGGGCAGGAGAAGGTCAGGACCAAACATCGGGCTGGCGGCCCCGCTCTGCCCCAGTTCGAAGATGGCCGCAACGGCGACGAGAAGCCCCGCAATCGCGAAAGCCAGGATGCGATAGAAGCCGATGCGAATACCGGCAAGAAAAGCGACACGCTCGGAGCCGCCGATCGCATAGAGCTGACGGCCGAACGGCGTGTGCTCCAGCATGAAGATCAGGGCGAAAGCCAGGACGACAACCAACCATACCGAAACGCCGAGTCCCAGGATGTCGCCCTGGGCGATGTCGGTCACGATCTGTGGAATGCCGCCGTAGAGGATCTTGCCGCCGCTCATGCCTTGCGTCATGCCGCTCAGCGTGATGCCGACGCCCAGGGTCGCGATGAAGGAACTGATCTGGAATCGCACCCGAATAAACCCGTTCAGCACCCCGATCGCGATCCCGCCGATCAGCATCGCAGGAATGACGACCCAAGCGCCATACCCCTCGCCCCCGAGGAATGCGCCAAACATCATCAGGAAGCCCAGCGAATAGCCGAGCGACAGGTCGAACTCACCAATGATCAGCGGGACGATCGCGGCAAAGGTCATGCAGCTGACCGTGACCTGCACCACCAGCAGATTGGTGAGGTTGAGGCTGGTCAGGAATTGCTTGCTCAGAAACGAGAAGACGATGCCCATCAGAAGGACGATCAACACCGTCGCATAGTGGGTGAACATCGGTCCAAGAAACCGGCGTACCGCGGCGGGCCATGCCGCAGACCGCGTGGCGGATGAGGAAAGTCGCTGTTCGGTTTCGGCAGAGCTCATGCGTAGCACCATTGGCTGATCGCCTGACGATTGAGATTTGGTCCGGCCAGTTCTTGAACGACCACACCATTGCGCAACACCAGAACCCGCGAGCACACATTGACGAATTGCTCGGGTTCCGTCGAAAAGACGAGAACGCCCACGCCCTCCGCGGCGGCGTCCCGCAGACGCTCGAAGATCTTCTGCCGCGCGGCGGGATCGACGCCGTTGGTCGGATCGTCGAGTACAAGCAGATACGGTTCGAGCAGAAGCCATTTCGCGAGAATCGTCTTCTGCTGGTTGCCGCCGCTCAGCTTGGCGAACAGGGTCGAGGCCAGGGGCGGGCGAATGTCGAAGGCTTCGATGACCTTGTCGATGACTTTGGACTCCTGCCGGCGCCGCATCCAATACTGGTTGCAGTCGGGCAATACGACGTTCTCAGTCACCGTCAGCGTGGGCACGCCGCCCATATGAAGACGATCGGCGGGCAGGACGACCGCGCCGGCCTGGATCATCGAACGGGGCGTCGCGGGGGATTGAATCGGTGCGCCGTTGATGCGCAGCGTTCCCCCCGAGAACTGATTGAGGCCGGCGAGGATGCGAGGCAGTTCCGTCACACCGCTTTCCGAAAGACCGCCCATGCCGACGATCTCTCCGGAGCGGACCGCGAACGAGAGGCCGCGCAAAGTGGCGCCCTGGAGATTCTCTGCCGCGATGGCGATAGGGTTGCGCGCCAGCGCGGGGGTTGCCCTCCTTTTCCGCATCGTCCAAAGACGCGTCAGCGGATTTTCGCGGCCACGATCCACGGACACAAGCGGCGACGAGGCGGCGGCGGCCGTGTCCGTCATCTCGTGAACGAGCCGCGCGTCGTCGACTTCGCCGGCCGGGGCCGCATAGACCACCAGACCATCGCGCAACACAGTCACGTTGGACGCCCGGCCGCGTAGCTCCGCCAAGCGATGAGTGACCATCAATATGCCGATGCCAGAACGCGCCAGAGCCGCAACGCGATCGAGATAAGGTTCAGCCTGATTTTGGGGCAGCGAGGCGGTGACTTCGTCAAGGATCAGCAATTTGATCCCCGATCCGATCTTGTCGAGCGCGATCACGATCGCGACCAGGGCACGTTCGGCGGCGCTGAGTTTTCCCGCGAGTTGGCGTGGACTAACCTTGAGCTCGAAACGCTCCAGCAGATCGGCCACGTCTTTGTGAAGCTTGTTCCAGAGGATCCGGCTTCCCTTGGTCGGATAGCCGCGGAATTGGGCAATGCATTCCGCAATGGAAAGCGATTGAATCAGCGGTGCTTCCTGATGCACCACCGCGACGCCGAGTTCGCTGGCCTGGTGCGGTGAGGCGATTGTGGCTAGCTTGCGGTCGCCCACCGTGATCGAACCGCCGTCGGCCTGGTAGACGCCCGCGAGAATCTTGACGAATGTCGACTTGCCGCTGCCATTGGCGCCCAGAAGGGCGTGAATGTCGCCACCCCGGATCGTCAGATTGGCATCCCGTAACACCGTGCGTCCGACGAAGCTCTTCGTTACGCGCTCGGCGTTGAGGACCTGCTCACCTAAAGAAGTGCTTGCGAAGCGTTCACTGATAGCCACGATCACGACATTCCCAACTGGAAGGCGTTACCGTCAGCGGCCGAAGCCAACCCCATATTAGGGAGCCATCACCGTTCGCTTCGCAAGCATACATTGTCACTGCCAGAGCTTCATATACTTGTCGATGAACCCCTTCGGGAATTCATAGACGCCGCCACCGGCGGGCAACGAAGCCTTGTCGACGATCTTCAGCGGCACGTTCTCGCCATGCGGCTCGAACAGGGGCTGCTTGTTCAGCATGCGGATGATCTGGTCGACCGTTGCGTAGCCCAGATAGTGCATGTCGAAGGCTGCCGACGCGACCTGGATGTCACCCTTGCGGATCAGGTTCTGATTCTCGGGCAGAGCGATATCTGCCGCAACCTTCACCTTATCCCCCATGCCCGCGCGGCGGATCGCCGTCACCATGTCGAAGGCGGCGGGATCGTAAGAGCCGTAGACGAAGTTGACGTCGGGGTGCGACCGCAGATAGCCGACAACCTGCTGGCCGAGACCGCTGCCGATCTGGCTGGCGGTGAACTGCTGCCAATCGACTTTGCAGCCTTCACAGCCGTCGGCAACGCCCTGAGTCGAGAGGACGACGCCTTCGAACTCGCGGTCCTGATAGATGACCAAGTTGGCTTTGCCGCCCATTTCCTTGGCGATCCACTTGCCCATCATCACGCCCATGCCGTGATCGTCCCAGTTGACGCCGAATTCGGGGCCGAGTTCGCCGGGCTTCAGCTGTAGCGGCGGATCGGGGCTATCACCGGACTCGCCGACCGACACCACCGGCACATTGGCTTTCTTTGCCTCATGCATCGGCAATTGCATGGTCTGGAAGTTGATCGCCACCGTCACGAGCGCGGTGGGATGCGTCGCGAGAGCCGCCAGAATGGCGGTTGCCTGCGCCTTGGGATCCGCCTTGCCGTCGAACAACGCGACTTCCCAACCGAGTTTCTTTCCGGCTTCCTCGATCGACTTGCCGGGCCCCATGCAGCCGCCGAGCGCGAAGCCGCATACGACGACCGCCAGCTTGACGCCCTTTGGCGCCTTGGCGGGCTGCGTAGGTCCGTTCCACACTTCTTCATCGGCGGCGAAAGACACCTGCGACGCCATGCCGAGCACAAACAATCCTGCAACCGCCGCAACAAACGTTCGGCGCAACCACCCGGCCCAATGATCCGCGTGGCGTCCGACCTTACCTTCGGTGACGCTCATTGTTCCCCTCCTTGCCAAATCGCGCGGGCTGCCATTTTTGCTCTTTTCGGTCAGCCGACGCTCTGTGCATTCTACTGTATACACTGATATCCTAATGTCAAGCAGAGGTGGCGGTGGCAGTTTCACTTCTTTCCGCACTAGAGATCCGACACCTCGGCGCGTCTATTTCACCGACGAGAACACGGTCGGCGTCAGCAGTTGATTGGCTACCCGATCGACGATTGGCCCGTCTTTTTCCGTCTCGGCGCGCACTGCCAGCCATTCCGGATCCCGCAGAAACATGGCCCATTTCTGCTCCCGCTCGGCCAACGACTCCCAGGCCAGGAAATAGATCAGCTGCCGGCTGCTTTCACCGATGACGGTGGTGAAAAATCCCGCTTGCCGCATGCCCAGGCGTTGCATGATCGCAAGGGATTTCGTTTCAAAGCGCTTGAGGACCGCCGGCAGTTTTCCCGGCATGCAGTCGTAGACGCGCATTTCATAGATCATGGCCAGCCCTTCCCTGCTTTTGGCGGCGCCGGATCGCCGGAGGCCGCCTATTTGACGCGATGGCGTTCGATGCGATCCCAATTGAACGTCAGGCCGAGACCCGGCGCCGATGGCGGCGTGACCGCGCCGTCAATGACACGGAGCGGATCGACGAAGAGCGGATCCCACCAGTCGGAGAATTCGGGCCAAATTCCGTTCGGGATCGCGCACAGCAGATGGATGCAGATTTCCGTGAAAACGTGCGGCGCGACGCGCATACCGACCGCTTCGGCCAGTGTTGCCACTTTCAACCAGGTCGTGATGCCGCCTACGCGCTGGATGTCCGGCATGGCGATATCGACCGCTTGGCTCGCGATCAGATCACGGAAGCCATAGAGACCATAGACGCTCTCGCCGGCGGCGACAGGCGTATCGATCCTCGAAGCGACCGCGGCAAGACCCGCCGGATGCTGGTAGGCGACCGGCTCCTCAATCCAGGTGAGATGGAAGCGTTCGAGCTCGCGCGCGATCGCCACCGCTTGACCGACATCCCAGCCCTGAGTCGAGTCAGCCATCAGCGCGACATTGGGACCGATCGCGGCGCGCACCGCCTCGACTCGGGCGATATCGTCCTGCCACCGCGGTGCGCCGACGCGCATCTTGATTCCCTTGAAGCCCTTCGCAACATAGCCGTGGGCCTCGGCGACGAGCTCGTCGACCGTCGAGGAGAGCCACAGGCCGCCGGCATAGACATCGAAGGACTTCGGCGCCGCGCCCAACAAACGATAGAGCGGCAGCGCTCGCGCCTTGCCCGCGATGTCCCACAGCGCCTGATCAATGGCGGAGATACCGAACAGAGCCGCGCCGGTCGAGCCGAGAAAGCTCGCATCAGCCAGTAGGTCACGCAGGATGTCCTGACGCTCCCATGCATCCCGTCCGCGAACCTTGGCGAACAGGTCTTTAACCATGCCATCCAACACGCGTGCGCGGTCGATGCCGAAACACCACAATAGGCCGACGCCGGACAGTTTCTCGTCGGTGTCCAGCGTGACCAGGATGCAGTCGACGGTGACGATGTTATGGATCGTCGTCCGCACCGGCGTTTCCAAAGGTAGGCTGACGATTGCCGTTTCGAGCGAGGTCAAGCGCATGGCGGCATCCTCCCGTTCAACGGCCGGTGAAGGTTGGCTCCCGCTTCTCGACGAAAGCGCGGACCGCGTTCTTGTGATCCTCGCTCTCGGTCAGGCGGCACTGGAAGTTGGCCTCGCTCTCGAGGAATTCGGCCAATGTCGGATCCTGGGCTAGCTCGAAGAGCTTGCGGATATAGCCGAAGGCCAGCGGCGGCCCGGCCGCCAGGTCTTCGGCGATGGCCAGACCACGGCTCCGCAACTCGGCGTCGGGCACCACTTCGGTGACTAGACCCATCCCATGCGCCTCGGTCGCGTTGATCATGCGCGCGCTGTAGACAAGCTCCTTGGCCCGGAGTGGTCCGACGATGCGGCTGAGAAACCAGACGGCGCCGCCATCGGGGATCAGGCCGACGCGGCGGAACACCTGCGAGAAGCGCGCGCTCTGGCCGGCGATCACCAGATCCGAGGCGAGCGCTAGGCTCCAACCGAAGCCGACCGCAAGTCCGTTTACGGCGCAGACGATCGGCTTGCCGATCGAATTGAGGTTGAGGATCAGCGGATTGGTGATCTTGTCGAAATCGAGCCGCGTGTCGTTGCCGTCGAATTCCGCGACATCGGCGCCGGCGCAGAATCCCCGGCCTTCCGCCGTCAGCAGGACAGACCGCACCGACCGATCGAAGCGGACATCGTGGAACAGATCGCGCAATTGCTCCCGCATCGCCAGAGTCAGCGCATTCAGCTTATCCGGCCGGTTGAGGATGATGCGCGCAACCCCCTTTTGCACATCGAACTGGATCATGACCCTCTCCCCGTGCCTGTCGATCTAGAACCCGCGCGACCGTGCGATCCGGTCGCAATGGTATTCGGCATCGCCCAGATGTTCGGCGGCAGCCCGGGCCCGCTTCATGAAGAAGCCGATGTCGAATTCGTCGGTCATGCCGATGCCGCCATGCATCTGTACCGCCTCTGAGACGGATAGTCGCGCGACTTGCGCCGTCTTGGCCTTCGCCAGGCTGGTGAGCAGGCCGGCGTCAGCCGCCCCGAGATCGAGGGCCTGGGCCGCCGCAACGACCGTCGAACGCGCCACCTCCAGCTCGCTGAACAGATGCGCGAGACGATGCTGGATCGCCTGGAAAGACGCGATGCGGCGGTCGAACTGCCGGCGCTCCTTCACATAGGCGACGGTGCGGGTGAAGGCTTCGTCGGCGATCCCCATCAGTTCCGCCGCAAATCCGATCCGCCCCGCGGTAAGGACACGGTCGAGCAGACCGTCGTTGGTACCGCTGTCGAGACACGCTTCGCGGCCCACCTTGACGTCATCGAAGGTGACATGGGCGACATTCCGCCCATCCACCGTGACGCGGCGGTCGATCGTGACCCCCGCAGCATCTCGCTCCACAAGGAACAGAGAGGGGTTCGATGACGCGCCCTCGCCGGCCCGATGGGCGACGAAAATGAACTGATCCGCGCCGCCTGCATCGGCGACGAAGACTTTGGTTCCGGCGAGGCGATAGGCCTTGCCATCCCATTTGGCCTGGGCCGCGATCACGTCGGGATCGTGTTTGCCCTTCTCGTCCACCGCCAAGGCGACGACCATGCCTTCGACAATCCGCGGCAGAACCTGCTCCTTCTGCGCGGGCGAGCCGCCGAAGCGGAGTGCCGTAGCGGCAAGCAATGCCGTCGAGATGAACGGCGACGCGCCCAGGGTGCGCGCCATCTCTTCGCACAGGATGGCTGCCCCGAGATAGCCGAAATCCGTTCCGCCGAAATCCTCGGGGATCAGGAAGCCGGTCCAGCCCATCTCGGTCATCTGCCGCCAGACGGTCCGGTCGAAACCGGCCGGATCGTTGCTGTCGCGCAGATGCCGCAATTGCGCGATCGGCATCTTGTCGCGCGCGAAACGCTGAGCATTCTCACGCAAGAGGGCTTGATCTTCGGTCAGGACGAGCATGTCAGGCCTCGGGCAATTGGAGGATGTTCTTGACGATGATCCCGAGCATGATCTCGGACGTCCCGCCTTCGATCGAATTGGCCTTCGACCGCAACCAAGCCTGGACCGGATTGTCGCGGCCGCGCACAACACCACGCCATTCGACGCCCGCCGCGCCGAGCACATCCATCATCAGCTCATGACGCCGCTTGTTCAGCTCGGTCCCGTAGTATTTGAGGACGGCCGAGCGGGCGCCGATCGGCTGGCCGGTAGCGCGCGCCTCATCCTGCATGCGCGTGATCGTCAATGCGAGCGCCCAGGCATCGGCTTCCGCCTGGGCGATGGCCGACCGCGTTCCGGCGCGCGCCAGTTCGCCGTTTTCCCT
>CAZNZI010000271.1:0-10473 GCA_964577475.1 uncultured Rhodospirillaceae bacterium | reverse complement strand
CTCGACGGCATCGTCGACCACCAGGATTTTGGGCTGAGCCATCAGCCGCGCGGGGCCGGCGGTGCAACCGCGCGCACGCGCTCCAGGGCCGCCGGATAATCCAGCGCCTCGATCGCCTGGGCGATCGCGATCAACCATGCGGGCTGGTTGCCGCTCCAGGCGGCGCGGATTTCGGCAATCACGGTTTCGGCTGCGGTGTCATTGTCGCCGAGCAGCCGGATCAGTTCCTCGGCGCGGGGCAAGGCGCCCGGCACCGGCGGGGTGAGGTTGTCCTCGTCGGAGGGTTTCTGCTGGTTCGCGAGCGGCGCCAACCCGTCGATCACCACAGCCAGCGCGTCGCTGAACCGTTTGATCAGCGGTTGAAGCTCTGCGGCACTCGGGATCTTGTCCATGGTCGGTCCTCAGTAGATCGGAACCCGTGGCTTCGCGACCACGGACGGTGCAAGGGAAATGGAAACGACATCGCCTTCGGCCGGTGCGATACATTTGGTCGATGAGCCGAGCGCCGTCAGATGGCTCTGCGCCTGTTCGAGCTTGCGATCGATATCGGCATCGGTCTGGTCTGGATCGTGGTGGAACAGGTGCAGTTCCTTGACGCCAGCCTCATGGCTGAGCCGTACCACTTCGCCCACCGCGGAATGGCCCCAGCCGATCTTGCCGCGATAGGCGTCGTCGGCATAGGTGGTGTCGGTGATCAGCACATCGGCGTCTTTGATGAAGTCGATCAGGCGCGCGCGGTAATGGGCATTGAACTGGGGCAGATCCTCTGGAAACAGCTCGTTGTCGGTCACGTAGCAGAAGGCGCGGCTGGCCGTTTCGACGCGATAGCCCAGGCAGCGTCCGGGGTGCGACAGCAGCAGTGTCCGGATCTTCACGCCATCGATCTCGAACTGGGTTTCGCCGACATCGCGGAAGCTCACGCGCGCCCCGAACTCGCGCATCGTGACCGGGAAGTAAATGCTGTCCATCTGGTCGCCGATCAGCTTGTTCATCGAAATGTCGCCATGGGCGGCGCCGATGATCTCGAATTCGTTGCCGGGCACATAGAGCGGCGCGAAGAACGGGAAGGCGTTGATATGGTCCCAATGGGGATGGGAGATGAAGATCGTTCCGGTGATCCGCTTCCTGCGTCTCATCAGGTCGGCACCCAGCGCCCGGATGCCCGTGCCGGCATCGAAGACGAACAGGTGGTCGCGGCCGAACGACATCGTCACGCAGGACGTGTCGCCGCCGTATTTCAGGCTGTCTTTGCCGGAAGAGGGGAGGGTGCCGCGTACGCCCCAATAGCGGATTTCGGCGGCCGGCTGCAGCAGCGCCTGGATCTCGGTCATGAAGTTGGCGCCGATCGGCTTGGTGATGTAGCCGTTTGCGCCCACCGCCACGGCCTGGCGGCGGTCGAAGTCATAGTTCTTCGCGGTGACGATGATCAGCTTGGTCGCCGTCAAGGCCGTGTTCTGACGCACGCGCCGGCAGAATTCCAACCCGTCGAGCTCGGGCATCATGATGTCGATCAGGATGAAATCGGGCCGCTTCTCGATCACGTCGCGCAGCGCGATCGTGCTGGATTGATAGCCGGTCACCAGATAGCCGGCGGCGGACAGTTGATCGACCAGGACATCGACCATCAGAGGATCGTCGTCCACCACGAAAGCACGCACGGCAGACGTCCCCGTTTGGGGCGCGTCCGACCCTTTCCTCGGCTGCGCGCGCGTATTCATGATGTGAAGCCCTATCCCGCTCCGCTTTTTAGCCCAAATTCAGGCTGTTTTGGAGTCGAAAGAAACGCTCAAGGCCCTGGAAACAAGGGGTTCCGCCTGCCTGGGCCAGCCTGGACTCTCGGGGCCCGATCAGCGATGCTTCCCCGGTCGCGGCGTCGCGTGGGGTGGCGCTGTAGGGGCGGGGCCGGCCAGGACCTATATGGCTGAGGCGCAAGTCAACTTCCGGATGTCCTCGTGGCGCTTCGGCCTGCGCGGAAAATCTCTGATCGCGCTCCTGATTGGCTGCCTCATCGCGCTGGTGCCGACCGGGATCGTGGGCTGGGACGCCATCCAATCGATCCGCGAACAGTTCGGCCTCGACTACGTCCGCAATTTCACGCAGCTCAACACCTACCGCATCTTTTCCCCGGTCAATCGCGAGCTTGCATTGGCTTTACGTTTCGCCGATTCCGAAGTGCTGCGGCAATGGATGCTCGACGAGAAGAACCCCGACAAGGCTGCCCTGTTCTTCAAGGAAGCCGCCGGCTACCGGCGCGAATTCCAGGATCATTCCTGGTTCGCCGTGGTCGATGCCAGCAAGGACTCCTATTTCGTCGACGACCGCAATGCGATGACCACGGAGCCGGTCGAGGTCTACACGCCCGAGAAGGACCCCTGGTATTTCGACAGCATCAAGAATACCGACACCTACAGCATTAATGTCGACATCGAACCGACCGTTCATGTCTCCAAGATCTGGTTCAACGTGGTCGTCAAGGACGGACCCCGGAAGATCGGCATCGCCGGCACCGGGCTCGATCTCGGGCAGTTCCTCGAACAGTTCGTCAGCAACAATCCGGTCGGCGTGACGCCGATGATCATCAACCGGGAAGGTTTCATCCAGGTTCATCCCGATCGGACCAAGATCGCCTACAACTCGTCCAGCGGGACCAAGATCGCCGACGCGACGCTCTTGAACCAGCTCAAGGATGCGAAGAGCCAGTCGGAACTACTGGGCGCGATGGCATCTGCCGCCAAGACACCCGGTTCGATTGCAACGGCCTGGATGGTCATCGACGGCAAGCGCCAGTTGACGGCGCTTTCCTATATTCCCGAACTCCAGTGGTATGTCATCACGGCGGTCGATCTCGCCCGCGCGGAAGTGGTCGGCGCGCGCTGGTATATTCCGCTGGTTGCCGGCTTCGTTCTGCTGCTCGGGATGCTCGCCCTCGCGTTCAGCTATGCGGTGGACCGGCTGGTCTTGCGGCCCCTGCGCCGCCTCACCACCTCTGCCCGCGTAATTTCGCGCGGCCAATACGATATCCAGCTTCCGCCGCCATCCAACGATGAACTGGGTGAGCTCACTCAAGCCTTCTCCACCATGGCCACCAAGGTGCGTGAGCACACCGAGAATCTGGAGCGCAAGGTGCGCGAGCGTGTCCGCGATCTCTCGGAGGCGACCGATCAGGCGCAGGTGGCCAACCGGGCCAAGAGCGAATTCCTGGCCAATATGAGTCACGAGATTCGCACGCCGATCAATGCGATCGCCGGTTTTACCTCACTGATCCTGCGCACCGACCTGTCGCCCAAGCAGGCCGGCTATATGGAGAAGATACGGTCCGCGACCCAGGGCCTGTCGCGCATCGTCAACGACCTCCTCGATTTTTCCAAGATCGAGGCCGGCCACCTCGACATGGAAAGCACGCCCTTCTATCTGGCCGATGTGATCGATGCGCTGACCAACCAGATCGGTCCGCAGATCGAAAACAAAGGGCTCGAATTCCTGGTCGATCTCGCACCCGAGGTGCCGCCGCATCTGGTCGGCGACCCGCATAGGCTCGGCCAGGTGCTCAGCAATATCTGCGGCAACGCCGTCAAATTCACCGAACAGGGCGAAGTCGAGTTGCGGATCGCCGTCGAACACCGGGTTGGCGAAGCTGTGCGCCTGTTGTTCTCGGTGCGCGATACCGGCGTCGGGTTGACGCAGGAACAGGCGGGGCGTCTGTTCCAGGCTTTCACCCAGGCCGACACCTCGACCACGCGCAAATTCGGCGGCACCGGCCTGGGGCTGGTCATCAGCCAGCGGCTGGTCAGCATGATGAGCGGCCGCATCTGGCTCGAAAGCGCACATGGCGTCGGCACGACCTTCTTCATTGTCGTCGAAGTGCAGATTGCGCCGGTTGAGCCGGAATTCGCCAACCTCGAATTGCCCGATGCTTTGCGGGGCGGGCGGGCTCTGGTGGTCGACGACAATGCCCATGCGCGCCAGATTCTTTACGCACAGCTTACCGATCTCGGCATGAAGCCCGATGTGGTCGACAGCGGCGAGGAGGCGCTCTCCTGGATGCGCCGCGCCTCCGAAACCCGCGATCCCTATCCGCTGGTGCTGATGGATTGGAAAATGCCGGGGATGGACGGCGTGACCGCCGCGCGTGCGATCCGCTCCGACCAGTCGATCGCCGAAACGCCGGTGATCATCATGGTGACGGCATTCGGCCGCGAACAGGCGCTCGGTGCCGCCGACGGCACGAACCTGCTCGACGGTGTTCTGCTCAAGCCGGTGACCCCGTCACTCCTGGTCGAGACGCTGCATCGCATCTGTTCCGATCAGCCGGCCGAAGAGAAGGCGTCGGCAGCCAACACGGCGATGCAACTGCCCGGCGTCCGTATACTTCTCGTCGAGGACAACCCGATCAACCAGCAACTGACGCGCGAACTGCTCGAGCAGGAGGGCGCCGAAGTGCAGGTGGTCGACAATGGGCGCCTGGCGCTGGAGGCGCTGAAGACGCGCGGCGTGGACTACTTCGATGTCGCCCTGGTCGATCTCCAGATGCCGGAGATGGATGGCTTCGAAGCGGCGCGGCGCATCCGCCTGATGCCCGGCGGCCGCGTGCCGTTGATCGCCATGACCGCCCACGCGATGCGCGAGGACCGTGAGCGTTGCCTCGCCGCCGGCATGCAGGATCATATCGCCAAACCGGTCGATCCCGAACTGCTGATGAACCGGTTGACGCATTGGATCGGCGCGACGGCATTGCAGCGGGCCGCGCAGCGCTACGGGACCGTTGTGCCGAGTGCCGCACCATCGAAGGCGGCACTGCGCGCCGCCCTGCCGGGCATCGATATGGCGGACGGGCTGAAACGGTGCGGCGGCGACAACAATCTTTATCTGGAGCTGCTGGGCAGCTTCCAAGAGCTGTACGGGGCGGCGGGCGATGAGATCGGACGGCTGTGCGCCTCAGGCGATTCTTTCGCCGCCTACCGCCTGGTGCATACGATCAAAGGCGCCGCCGCCAATCTTGGCATGCGTGCGCTGGCGGCGGCCGCCGCCGAACTCGAAGCCGCGCTGGAACCCGAAAAATCTTAAGAGCGGAGGGTCTTCGCGTCGGTGCCCGGCATCGGCAATTCCATCTGGATCGCCTGCTGCAGGGTCGTAACCATCCAATAGGTTCCGGCCACCGACAAAGCGGCGATCATGATCAGGAAGCCGAGAACGCGGGCGACACGGCGCACCGCAAGCCCATCGGCCATCCGGGTCGAGTCCCTGGATGGGTTTTGCGCGCTTTCCATAGCCACCTCCGTCATGTGGAGGCAAGTAGGTAGGCCAGGGGCCGCGCCTCGTTGACGGCCAATCGGTCCATGCTTGAGTCCACGGCGGCCATGCCGGTCGCATGAGAGTCGTGCCGTGGTCTTTCTGCCCGCGACCCCGCCATCACGACCTTCGCGCGGGTGTCGCGCTCGGGCATGCCGTCTTCCGGCTTCCGCGCCCATTTGAGTCTGCGGCCGGTCTTGCGCAGCGAGACGTTGCCGACATTCCACAATGCATTCCGGCTGCGCAGACGATAGACGTCACAACCGATGTCGTTGCCGACCCGGCCGGCCTGGGTGCGGCCGTAGCCGAGATGAACCGTGATGCTGCGGGCGGGCTGGCCCGGCAGAATCCAGGCCGGCCCTTTCATGATGGCCGATGCCGAGGTGGCGATCTCGACCTCGTCGCCATTAGACACCGAGAGCGCCGCTGCCGTTGCCGGCGAGATCATCACCGCATTCTCCGCGGCCAAGCGGGTCAGCGGCTTGGGCAAATCCTGCAACCACCCATTATTGGCGAGGCTGCCGTCCCATATCGTCGGATCGGGACGGATCACCAGTTCCAGGCCGTGGGAGAGTTGCGCCGATGGGAGCGGCGCGGGAGCCCCGACGATCCGCGGCTCTTCACTCACCGGCCTGCTGTCGCGTACGAAACCCGTCAGCAGCGCCTCGCGCCAAAGAGTTTCGAATTTCGCGCCGAACTGCCCCAGCCAGTGATGCCGGACGATGTTGAGGCCGCTCGACGGCACGTCGTCGAACAGATGCGACAGGATCTCCGAACCGCTCTTGCCGTTGAACAGCGGCTGGATCAGCGGCTGGATCAGGCTGGCCGTTCCGTCCAGCGACCGGGCATCGCCCCACGCCTCCAATTCGTGCGCCATCGGCAGGTGCCAACGGCAGTGCGAGCCCGTCTCGTCGTAATATTGGCTGGCGTGAATCGTCAGGTCGACGCGAATCAAGGCGCTGGCGAAGTCGAGATCGGCCGGCGCGTCGTAGACCGGGTTGGCACCGAGAATGATCAGGCCGCGTACCTGGCCGGCCCGCATCGCCGCTACCAGATGGGCGAGGCCGCGCGCCGCCGGATGCGCGTAGGCCAGGCTGGGCACATGGTAGAGGACGGTACTGTCGGCCGCCCCGATATGAATGTTGATGCGATGGGCCAGCGCGTGGATGGCCGGATGCTGATAGGGCCCGACCACGACAACCGCATCGCGGCCGAAACGGCGCAGGCCGAAGGCGGCGCTGCTGATCCAATCCATCATCTCCGGCGGCAGGCCATGTGGCACGGCGCCGCTCAATACGGCTTCCTCGAGCGCCGAGGCCAGGCTTCGCAATTCGCTCGGGCTGACGCCGATGCGCAGATCCGATTTGGCGCTGGTGAGGTTGGGGGTCACCGCCGCTGCGACCAATGTCGCCATCTCGCCGCGGCGTTCGGTGGCACTGCGGCTTTCCATCCAGGCACGGGCATAGGCGCCCTGGTGCGGACCGGGATCGAGAATGTCGCCGTCAAGCGCGACGACGAATCGCGCGCGGTCGAGGCGGTAGCGGACCTCGAGCGGTGCGCCGAAGGCGGCGCGCGTACCCTCATAGACCGCGTCGCGACCGACCGGCGTGTGCTGGTACCAGCGCAAGCCCGGCATCGCCGCCAGCAGCGTCTCGATCTGCGCGATGGCCGAGGGCGAGCTCATCGGACCGGTCAAGAGTGCGAGACCCTCGCCGTTCTTCGCGCGCAGCTTGGCGAATTGCGGCCGGATGGCGGCCTCCGCGGCGGCCCAATCCGAAATGCGGCCGGATTGCCGCACGGCGCCCGAGCGGTCCATGTCGTAGAGCTGGAGAATCGCCGCTTGCAGGAACGGATCGATCGCACCGCGGCTGAACGGATGATCGGGGTTGCCTTCGATTTTGATCGGCCGGCCGTCCACCGCCGTGACCAATACGCCATTGGCCAGGCCATCATGGGTCAAGGCGGTGGCATATTGAACGGCCACGCCCGGCTTCACGGCCTTCGAGCTGCGGCCCTGCGGCACATGGTGTTCCGCCACTCTCGGTTTGCAGCCGACCAGTTCCAGTTTGGAGACGGCCGCCGTCATCGCCTTCATCAGGTTGCGGAGGGGCAATTCTGTGATCTCGGGGTCCCGGAAGCGGGCATCGGCAGGCTTCTGCAGTCGGCGCGAGAACGACTCATCCATTTTTTTCGGACCGATGTCTGATGTGGCGCTATGTGGCGGAAGTCACAGCTCGTCGCTTTCTTTTCGTTCCGATGCGCGATGCGGACAAGTCGGTGCCTCTCCACCCGGTACTCAGGGCTTTCCCTCGTCGCCCTCCGGTTTTTCCTGAGAGCGTTAGCACGCAGCGCGATGCGCCCCACTAGGGAATGGGGGATCGTGCCCCTCACGTCGAGAAGGCTTAGGCAAAGCACTGATTGTCCTCAGGGCGTTGCTTAGTGGGGGCAGTCACCGAAATGCCCGGTCACAACTTTGTCGTCATCCCTCGGAGACTCGCCGGACGCAGGCTGA
The DNA here is from genome assembly GCA_964577475.1 of uncultured Rhodospirillaceae bacterium. GTDB lineage: Bacteria > Pseudomonadota > Alphaproteobacteria > Rhodospirillales > Magnetospirillaceae > JASHSH01. The sequence goes on along the minus strand of CAZNZI010000271.1, from coordinate 2,672 downwards.
TGACGGAACCGGGCAATCGATTCAGCCGTTTAGCGAAAAAGTGCTGATCGAAACGGCTCTCGCCGATTCGCGTGTCCGACGAATGAAGAAAAAGACGGTCCGATGAAGCCCTCTCTTTTCCAGTCCGCCTTTGCCGCGGTTCTGATCGTCCTGGGCGTGGCGCTGCTGGTCGCGGGCCTTTGGCTCATCGTCCTGGGCGGCTCCTGGTATTACGCGCTCGCCGGCGCCGGTTTCGTACTGACCGGACTGTTGCTCCTGTCCCAGCGTTCCGTCGCGCTGTGGCTTTTTGCATTGGTCGTGCTCAGTACCCTGGGTTGGTCGATCAGCGAGACCGGCCTGGACTGGTGGCCGCTGGCCGCGCGCGGTGATGCCGTATTCGTCATCGGCGTATTGATGGTCCTGTTTTGGGGGGTCGGATGGCTCGGCCGTACGGGACCCGATCTGCGCGCGCCGGCCTGGCGCCGCTCGGCCTTCGTCCTGACCGGCAGCCTAGTCATCGCCGGCGCGGTCGGAATCGCTGCGATTCTGGTGCCGCATCAAGGCATGTCCAAGAATGGCGCCTTTCCCGAAGCGACCGGACCGTCGGATCTGACGGCGCTGGGCGCCGGCAATCCCGGCGACTGGATCGCCTATGGCCGGACGGACGCGGGTGACCGCTATTCGCCGCTCACCGGCATCACGACGTCGAACGTCGACAAGCTCAAGCGGGCCTGGGTCTTCCACACCGGGGATATCCGCCAGAAGACCGATCCGGCGGACTCCATCTATGAAGTCACGCCGTTGAAGGCCGCCGGCAAGCTGTTCGTCTGCCCCCCCCCACGACCTGACCTTCGCGCTCGATCCAGATACCGGGGCCGTGATGTGGCGGTTCGACCCGGCGTTGAAGGAAGCGAAGAATCTCCGGCGCCTGACGTGCCGCGGCGTCTCCTACTATGACGGAACAGCCAAGGCATCGGGACCTGAAGTCTGCACCAAGGAAATCTTTCTGCCGACCGCCGACGCGCGGTTGATCGCGCTTGACGCCGAGACCGGCAAGCCCTGTCCCGACTTCGGGTCCAACGGCACGGTCGAGCTTTGGCAAGGCATGGCCGATCCGTCATTGCACGGCAGCGCGTATTATTCGACCTCGCCGCCGGTGGTCACGCACGGCCTGGTCATCATCGCGGGTGAGGTCGCCGACAGCTATTCCACCGACGATCCCGCCGGTGTCGTGCGTGCCTATGACGCTCACACCGGCGAGCTCGTCTGGAATTTCGACACCGGCCGGCCCGACCGGACCGAGCCACTGGGGCCGGACGAGCAGTATGCGAAGAACGCAGCCAACAGCTGGAGCATCGCCAGCGTCGACGAGGCCTTGGGCCTGATCTACGTCCCCTATGGCAATCAGGCGCCCGGACACTGGAGCGCCGATCGCGGTGCCAACACGGAGCGCTTCTCCAGTTCGATCACGGCGCTCGACATCGGAACCGGTCAGGTGCGCTGGGTCTACCAGACTGTGCATCACAATCTTTGGACCATGGATGTCGGCTCGCAGCCCAGCCTGGTCGATCTCGATACGCAGAAAGGGACGGTGCCGGCGCTGGTGGCACCGACCAAGACCGGCAATCTCTTCGTTCTCGACCGGCGCACCGGGCAGCCGGTGTTTCCGGTATCCGAGAAGCCGGTGCCGCAGGGGGCGGTGGCGGGCGATCACACGGCGCCGACCCAACCCTTTTCCACCGTCAACCTGATGCCGCCGCCGCTCGAGCCGAAGGACGTGTGGGGTATCACGATGTTCGACCAGCTCGCCTGCCGCATCGAATTCCATTCGTTCCGCTACGAGGGCCCGTTTACACCGCCCTCGCTCCAGGGGTCGCTGGTCTACCCGGGCAATTTCGGCGTGATCGATTGGGGTGGTATTGCCGTCGATCCGGCGCGCGAGATCGCCTTCGCCAACCCGAACTACGTTGCCTTCGTCGACACGATGCGCCAGCACAAAAAGGCGGGCGATCCTGCCGAAAAAGCAGCGCCCGGCACCTCGCCGGCAGAGTCGAAACGCCAGGTACCCTACACGGCCCACGCCATGCCGTTTTTGTCGCCCTTCGGCCTGCCCTGCCAGGCACCGCCCTGGGGCTATGTCGCCGGTATCGATCTGCGCACGGGCACGGTCACCTATATGCACAAGAACGGCACCGTGGAAGACGAGTCGCCGCTGCTGCCTCTGCCGATCCCGATGGGCGTGCCCAGTCTCGGCGGCCCGATCATCACCGCAGGCGGTGTCGCCTTCCTGTCATCGACACTCGATCACTACGTCCGTGCCTATGATGTGACCGATGGCCGCCAGCTTTGGCAGGACCGCTTGCCTGCCGGTGCCGAGGCCACGCCGATGACATACACATCCGACACGACGGGCCGGCAATATCTGGTGGTGGTGGCGGGCGGGCATGGATCGGCCGATAGGAAGGCGGACGATTCGATCATCGCCTATGCGCTGCCGGACGCGCAGACATCCTTGCGCGATTGAAGCGCGGAACCGGCCGGCCTGTACGGCGTTTCTGTTGGTGGCCCCTTGCGCCCGTCGAGGATGGAGAGACCCCGCCGTGGCAGGTATTGCGACCTATAACGAGAAGCGCGACTTCAAGAAAACCGCCGAGCCGCGCGGCACCGTCTCGAAGCCCTCGAAGGGCGAGCCG
>CAZNZI010000270.1:0-2044 GCA_964577475.1 uncultured Rhodospirillaceae bacterium | reverse complement strand
CGCAGATCGGCACCGGTGAAGATGCCGAGCCGGTTCATCTTCTCCTCGGTTGCCGGACCGATGCCGTGGAACTTGCCGACCGGCAGCGCGGCAATGAAGGCCTCGCCCATATCAGGGCGGATGACGAACTGCCCATTGGGTTTCCGGTAGTCCGATGCCAGCTTGGCAAGGAACTTATTGTAGGAGATCCCGGCCGACGCGGTCAGCCGAGTCTCTTCGAAGATGCGCGCGCGGATTTCCTTCGCCGTGGCCGTGGCGGTCGGAATGCCGCGCAGATTGGCGGTGACGTCGAGATAGGCCTCGTCGAGCGACAGCGGTTCGACCAGCGGCGTGTAGGCGGCGAAGATCTCGCGGATCTGGCGCGACACAGCGCGGTACACGTCGAAACGATGCGGCACGAAGATCAGATGCGGGCATTTGCGTAGCGCCGTGGCGGAGGCCATCGCCGAGCGCACGCCATAGGTACGCGCCTCATAACTGGCGGCGGCAACCACGCCCCGCTTGCCCGCATAGCCGACCGCCACCGGCTTGCCGCGCAGTTCCGGATGATCGCGCTGCTCCACCGAAGCGTAGAACGCATCCATGTCGACATGGATGATCTTGCGGATGCCCGCCTGGCCGTCGGTCTCACTCATGGCGAACCGCAGCCTAGCATATGGAACGTATCATGAACTAGCGCCGGATTCGGACGAACGCGGTATAAGCAGACCTTCAGGGGAATGGGGAGAGCCATGGGCAAAGGACGGTTGGAGGCATTCAGTGACGGCGTGTTCGCGATCATCATCACGATCATGGTGCTCGAGCTGCGGGTCCCGCACGGCGCCGACTGGGCGTCGCTGTCACCGCTGTTGCCGGTGTTCCTGAGTTATGTGCTCAGCTTCATCTATGTCGGCATCTACTGGAACAACCATCACCACATGCTGCATGCCGCCAAGCAGGTGAACGGCGCGGTCCTGTGGGCCAACCTGCATATCCTGTTCTGGCTCTCGTTGATCCCCTTCGCGACCGGGTGGCTGGGCGAAAATCACGAGGCCAGCCTGCCCACGGCCGTCTATGGCGCGGTCCTGTTCATGGCGGCGATCGCTTACATCCTGCTCCAGCGTTCGATCATCGCCGCGGAAGGCGCATCGTCGATGCTGAAGAAAGCGGTCGGCAAGGATACGAAGGGACTCGTGTCGCAAGTCCTGCTCGTCATCGCGATACCCATCGCCTTCGTCGAGCAATGGGCATCGGATGCGATCTATGTGCTGATCGCGCTGATCTGGCTGATCCCCGACCGGCGCATCGAGCGGACGCTGCGTGCCTGACCCCTAGCTGACCGGATCGAAACTGTCGGCGCGCGCCATCGTCCAGGTTTCCTTGAACCGCGGATCGTCGGTGCCGATCAGCAGTTCGCCGGGCGCCAGGAAGCGATAGATCTGGTCGAAGCGTTCGACCTTGGTGTTGCCCACGCGCTTGGAGAAATGGCGCGGCTTCAACTGTTCCGGATGATCGAGACCGGCGGCCGCGATCACTTCCGCCAGCGCCTTCACCGTCGAGCGGTGAAAGTTGAAGACACGCTCGGCCTTGTCGGGCACATAGAGCGAGCGGGCGCGCGTCGGGTCTTGCGTCGCAACGCCGGTCGGGCAGTGATCGGTGTGGCAGCTTTGCGATTGGATGCAGCCCAGCGCAAACATGAAACCGCGCGCCGAATTGCACCAGTCGGCGCCCAGCGCCATGATCCGCGCCATATCGAAGGCGGTGATGATCTTGCCGCTGGCACCCAGCTTGATGCGATTCCTGATATCGAGCCCGACCAGCGTGTTGTGGACGAACATCAGCCCATCGCGCAGCGGCGTGCCGATATGGTCGGTGAATTCGAGCGGCGCCGCGCCCGTGCCGCCCTCGGCGCCGTCGATCACGATGAAATCGGGATAGATGCCGGTTTCCAGCATCGCCTTGCAGATACCCAGGAACTCCCACGGATGGCCGACGCAGAGCTTGAACCCGGCCGGCTTGCCGCCGGAGAGGCGGCGCATCTCGCCGATGAAGCGCATCATCTCGA
>CAZNZI010000269.1:0-9691 GCA_964577475.1 uncultured Rhodospirillaceae bacterium | reverse complement strand
CGTCAGCATCGCCTATCGCGCGGCCGCCAGCGGCATCAGCACCGGCGTGCTTCTGGCCGTCGCCCGCATCTCGGGCGAGACGGCGCCGCTGTTGTTCACAGCGCTGAACAACCAGTTCATGTCGAGCGTCAACCACCCGATGTCGAACCTCCCCTATGTCATCTTCCAATTCGCCATGAGCCCCTATCCCAATTGGCAGCAATTGGCCTGGGCGGGAGCGCTGCTGATCAGCGTCGCCGTCCTCGCCCTCAACATCGTGGCACGCACGATTGCCCGTCGGAGCTCTCCATGAACACCGTGAGTCCCTCGCCGATTTCCGCCGACAGCGGCACCAGCGGCACCAATCCGCCGGCCAAGATCCAGGTGCGCAACCTCGACTTCTTCTACGGCAAGCACAAAGCCCTGAACTCGATCAGCATGAACTTCCTCGATCGCCGCGTCACGACGCTGATCGGTCCGTCGGGTTGCGGCAAGTCGACACTGCTGCGCACGCTCAACCGCATTTCGGAATATCCGAACCAGCGCGCCGAGGGCGAAATCCTGCTCGACGGGGAGAACATCCTCGAACTCAAGAAGGACCTGACCCAGCTGCGCGCCCGCGTCGGCATGGTGTTCCAGAAGCCGACGCCGTTCCCGATGTCGATCTACGACAACATCGCCTTCCCGATCGGCCTGTATCGCCACTACAGCCGCGCCGACATGGACGCGGAGGTCGAGTCGGCCCTGCGCCGCGCCGCGCTGTGGGACGAAGTGAAGGACAAGCTGCGCCAGAGCGGCCTTTCGCTCTCAGGCGGCCAGCAGCAGCGCCTGTGCATCGCCCGGGCCATCGCCATCAAGCCGGAAGTGCTCCTGCTCGACGAGCCCTGCTCGGCCCTCGATCCGATTTCGACCGCGCTGATCGACGATCTGGTTTGGGAACTGCGCCAGGATTACTGCGTGGTAATCGTCACCCACAACATGCAGCAGGCCGCCCGCGTCGGCGACTACACCGGCTTCATGTTCCTGGGCGAGTTGATCGAATTCGGCGAGACCGAGACGATCTTCTCGAACCCCGCCGAAAAGAAGACCCAGGACTACATCACCGGCCGCTTCGGCTGAGTGCGGCCCGCGTTCCTCTTTTCGTCACTCCCGCGAAAGCTGGAGTCCAGGGCCGTTTCCCAAGAAACCCGTTTCGTCATTGCGAGCGAAGCGAAGCAATCCATATCGTGCCGCGAAAATGGATTGCTTCGTCGCTTCGCTTCTCGCAATGACGACTTTTGGTTCCCCTGGATTCCCGCCTTCGCGGGAATGACAAAGAACCCTAGTCCCCCGCCCGGATCATATAGCCCGCGCCGCGCACCGTATGGATCAGCGGCGGCCCGTAGCCGCGGTCCACGCGCGCGCGCAGCCGGCTGATATGCACGTCGATCACATTGGTCTGCGGATCGAAGTTGAAGTCCCACAGCGCTTCCAGAAGATTGGTGCGCGTCACCACCTGCCCCGCATGGCGCAGCAGGTATTCCAGGATGCGGAACTCGAGCGGCTGCAGTTTGACGATCGCACCGCCGCGCCGCACAGTCCGGCTCATGCGATCGAGTTCGAGATCGGCGACTTTGAGCAGTTGCGAGACGCCGCCCTTCTCGCGCCGCCGCAGCACCGCCTCCAGCCGTGCGATCACCTCGATCACCGCATAGGGTTTCGAAATATAGTCGTCGGCCCCGGCGCGCAACGTCCGCACGCGGTCGTCGACGTCGTTGAGATCGGAGACGATCAGTACGGGCGCTTCGCGGCCGGCCTGGCGCAGCGCCTCGACCAGCGCCAGCCCGTCCAGACGCGGCAGTTGGCGGTCGATGATCAAGGCGTCGAAACGGCCGTCGCCCGCCAGTTCGAGGCCTTCCATACCATCATGGGCGACATCGACCGAATACCCGGCCTCGCGCAGGCCACGCGCCAGAAACGCAGCCCCGGTCTTCTGCTCTTCGACGATCAGGATTTTCACGCATGCCCCGTTGGTGTCGCATGCATTCTAAAGCACGATTGCATCAACTGAAACGCCAACCCTTTTCGTCATTCCCGCGAAGGCGGGAATCCAGAGCCGTTTCCCGTGTGGCCCTGGACCCCCGCCTTCGCGGGGGTGACGGCAGGGGGAAATGACCGCAGCGCGTGCTGCTGAAAGGGAAGCAGTGTGTAAATCACCCCGGCCCGGTCATCGTCTCGGGGCGGACCAGGCGGTCGAAATCGGCCTCGCTGAGATAGCCGAGTTTCGTGTTGGCCTCGCGCAGAGTCAGGTCCTCGTGGAGCGCCGTATGGGCCAGCTTGGCGGCCTTGTCATAGCCGATGGTGGGCGCCAGCGCCGTCACCAGCATCAGGGATCGTTCCAGCAACTCGCCGACGCGGCGCTTGTCGACCTCGATCCCGTCCACGCAATAGACGATGAAGCCATGGGTGACATCGGTCAGCAGCCGCGCGGCGTGCAGGAAATTGTAGATCATCACCGGCTTGAAGACATTGAGCTCGAAATTGCCCTGGCTGCCGGCGAATTGGATGGCGGCGTGCGCGGCATGGACCTGCACAGCCACCATCGTCACCGCCTCGCATTGGGTCGGGTTGACCTTGCCCGGCATGATCGACGAGCCCGGTTCGTTGTCGGGCAGGACCAGTTCGCCAAGACCCGAGCGCGGCCCCGAGGCCAGCCAGCGGATGTCATTGGCGATCTTCATCAGCGAGCCCGCAAGCGTCGCCAGCGCGCCCGAGGCGAACACCAACTCGTCATGTGAGGAGAGCGCGGCGAATTTGTCGTGATGCGAGCGGAATGGCAGGCCGGTGAGTTCGGCCAGCTTGGCGGCGGCTTTCGCGGCGAAGCCGGGCGGCGCGTTGAGCCCGGTGCCGACCGCCGTGCCGCCGATGGCGAGATCGTAAAGCCCGTCGAGCGCCTGTTCCAGCCGCACGATGTCGCGATCGATCAGCGCGGCCCAGCCGCCGATCTCCTGGCCGAGCGTGAGGGGCGTCGCGTCCTGCAAATGGGTGCGGCCGATCTTCACCACGTCCTTGAAGGCATCGGCCTTGGCATGCAGCGCCTTGGACAGTTCCTTCATCCGCGGCAGCACCTCGCGCGCCATGATCGTGGCGGCGGCGACGTGCATCGCGGTCGGGAAGGTGTCGTTCGACGATTGCGACATGTTGACGTGATCGTTGGGGTGGATCGGATCCTTGGCGCCCTTCGTGCCGCCCGCCAGTTCGATGGCACGGTTGGCGATCACCTCGTTGACGTTCATGTTGGTCTGGGTGCCCGAGCCCGTCTGCCAGATGCGCAGCGGAAACTCGTCGTCGAGCTTGCCAGCAATCGCCTCATCGGCCGCGGCCGTGATCAGCTTGGCCTTGTCCGCGGCCAGCTTGCCGATCTCGTGGTTGACCAGGGCCGCCGCCTTCTTCAGCTGCGCCAGCGCATGGATCACCGGCAGCGGCATACGGTCGCCTTCGCCGCCGACCGCGAAATGGATCAGCGAGCGCTGCGTCTGCGCTCCCCAATAACGCGCGGCGGGGACGTCGATCGCCCCCATGCTGTCGGTTTCACTGCGTGCCAGCTCAGCCCGGGACTCGGTCTTGGTCATTGCCGCTCTCCAACCGGTAGGACGCTGCCCATTATATAGGGCGGGCATACGCGGGGAACCATGCCACAGACAGCATATAGGCCTGCTCCCGCCTTACCTTGACCACCACCACCCGCTCCGATATCGGTTAAGCCCTGTCGCAGCGGTCCGGTCGCGGGCCGTCCCCTTTTCTCCGTCCATCGGATCGAACCCGTGTATCGCCCGTCCATCCCCTTGCCGTTGTCGCCATGAGCGCGGTTTCGACCGCGCCGCGCGTGGTATCGCCGGGGCGCGCCGTTCTCCTGGTGGCGATGGCGGCGCTGTTCCTGGGCGTCAGTTGGCCGATGCTGCGCATGGGCCTCCGCTCGATCGAGCCGATCTGGTTCCAGGCGACCCGCATGCTGGCCGCGGGACTCGTGCTGGCCGTCTTCCTGGCGGTGCGCGGCAGATTCATCGTCCCGGCGCGCGCCGATATGAAGATGGTCCTCAGCCTCGGCCTTCTCCAGTTCGGCGCGATGGCCGTGCTGGTCATCTACGGCGTATCGATCGTCGGCGCCGGGCGGACGGCCATGCTGGTCTACACCATCACCATCTGGGTGCCGCTGGGATCGATCCTGTTCTACGGCGAGAAGCCGACACGCGGCCAAGCCGCCGGCATGCTGTTCGGCATCGCCGGGCTGATCACCCTCTTCAGTCCGTTCGGCATGGACTGGACCGATACGCACGTGCTGCTGGGCAACGGCAGCGCCGTGCTGGGCGCGATCGCCTGGTCGGTGCCGCTGCTCCAGGTGCGCCGCCACCGCTGGCACGCCGATCCCTGGCAGTTGATGCCCTGGGAAATGCTGATCGGCACGGCGGTCTCGATTCCGCTGGCGATGATCCTCGAAACGCCGCTGCCGCATATCGGCTGGACGACCGAGTTCGTGGTCTCGTTCTCCTTCGTCGTGGTCGGCGCCACGATCATCTCCTTCGGCGCGTTGGTGACGGCCGGGCGCAGCCTGCCGCCGATCGCGCTCTCGATCGGCCAGCTTGCCACGCCCGTGATCGGCGTCATCTGCGCCTCGTTCATGGTGGGCGAGATCCCGACCTGGGCCGATATCGTCGGCCTGGTCCTGATCGTCTGCGGCATGGCGATCGCCGCCATCTTCGGCCGGAGACGCGCCGCGTGACGTCCGCGAGCGCCGGGTCCAAAGTCGTCTCGCCCGCCACCGCCGCGATCCTTCTGGCCGTTTCGATCTGCTTCCTCGGCGTCAACTGGCCGGTTCTCAAGATCGCGATGCATTCCGTCGGACCGCTCTGGTTCATGGCGATCCGCTTGACCCTGGTGACCATCGTCTTTGCCGTCATCGTGGCCGTCCGGGGCCGTTTCATCATTCCCGCCCGCGCCGACATGCCGATGGTGCTCAGTCTCGGGGTGCTTCAATTCGGCATCATGCTCACGCTCGTCGTCTATGGCGTCTCGGTGGTCGGCGCCGGGCGCTCGGCCATGCTCGTCTACACGACCACGATCTGGATCACGCTCGGTTCGATCTTCGTCTTCGGCGAAAAGCCGACCCGCGGCCAGATCGTCGGCATGCTGTTCGGCATCGGCGGACTGGTCACCCTGTTCAGTCCGTTCGGGATCGATTGGAGCGACCGCCGCGTCCTACTCGGCAACGGAGCCGTGGTGCTGAGCGCGATCGTGTGGGCCATCCCGCTGCTGCAGGTGCGCTACCACCGCTGGCAGGCCGATCCGCTGCAATTGATGCCCTATCAGGCGGCTCTCGGCACGGTGGTCGCGCTGCTCGCCGCGATCGTTCTCGAAGCACCGGTGCCGCATGTCGCCTTCGGCTGGGAATTCGCCTGGTCGACGACCTCGATCGTACTGACGACCAATCTCTCCTTCTGGGGGCTGGTGACCGCCGGCCGCAGCCTTCCGCCCATCGCCCTGTCGATCGGCCAGCTCGCCACGCCGGTGATCGGGGTGGTGTCCGCCGCCATCCTGGTCGCGGAAGTTCCCAGCACGGCCGACCTTGTCGGCCTGGCCCTGATCGTCTGCGGCATGGCGATCGCCGCCATCTGGGGCCGGACGCGCACATCCCCGGAAACCACACCCACCCGCTAGACCCGCAGCGGGATTCCGCTATCCTAGGACCGGTCTGGGGAGTACCGCATGGGTTATGTACCGGTGATCGATCGGGCTCCGGCGCAAGGCGACGGCCGCCGCGCGGTGGCCCGCGCGATCGCCGATGCCTGCGAGCATGTCGGCTTCTTCGCCATCAGCGGCCATGGCGTGCCGCAGCTGGTGATCGACGGCGTCTGGAATGCCACACGCCGCTTCTTCGACCAACCCGACGCGCTGAAGCGCACCGCGGTGATGCCCTATCCGGGCTATCCCTATGGCTGGTCGCCGATGGAGGGCGAAAGCCTCTCCCAGTCAGTGGGCGACACCGCCCCGCCCGACCTTAAGGAGACCTTCTCCTTCGGCCCCGGTGACGTGACCCCCGCGCCCGACAATCAGGACGCGCTCGACTTCGCCTGGAAGCCGAATATGTGGCCAACGGAACCCGCTGAGTTCAAGCCGGCGGCGCTGGCCTATTACCGCGCGATGGCCGATCTGGCTGCACGACTGATGCGGCTGTTCGCCATCGGCCTCGATCTGCCCGAAACCTATTTCGAGCACACCATCACCCAGCCGATCAGCGCGCTCCGCCTGCTCAACTACCCCAATCAGGAGCGCGATCCCGCGCCCGGCCAGTTGCGTGCCGGCGCGCATTCGGATTACGGCTCGCTGACGATCCTTCTGCAGGAACAGGCGCCGGGCGGGCTCGAAGTTCTGGGTGTGGACGATGTCTGGCATCCGATGCCGGCCATCCCGGGTACTTTCGTGGTCAACCTGGGCGACCTGATGGCGCTCTGGACCAACGACCGCTGGCGCTCGACGCTCCATCGCGTCGTCAACCCGCCGCGCGATGCGAAAGGCTCGACGCGGCGCCAATCGATCGCCTTCTTCCATCAGCCGAATTGGGATGCCGAGATCACCTGCATCCCCACCTGCCTCCGGCCGGGCGAAAAACCGAAATACGCGATGACCCATTCGGGCCCGCATCTCGCCTCCAAGTTCCGCTCGACCGTCACCCTGGCCGAGGCGGGCGGCTGATGCTCAGCCACATCGTCACCTCGTTCCTGGCGGTGGCGGTGGCGCTGTTCCCGATCGTCAATCCGCTCGGCATGGTGCCGGTGTTCATCCAGCTCACCGAGGGCTCGACCGCCGACACGCGCGCAGCCGTCGCAACCCGCATCGCGGTCGGCGGCCTCGCGCTGATGCTGGGCGCGTTGTTTGTCGGCTCGTACATCCTGGCTTTCTTCGGCCTGACCATTCCCGCCGTGCAGGTGGCGGGCGGCCTCCTGGTGATCTCGACCGGCTGGCGCCTGATGAATCAGGGCGATGCCGACCGGCCCGGCAGCCAGGTCGGCAAGGTGCCAGCCGAGGTGATCCTGCGCCGCTCGTTCTTCCCGCTCACCATGCCCCTCACGGTAGGGCCCGGCACGATCTCGGTCGCCATCGTGATGGGATCGAAGAGCGCCAACTCCGACTTCATTCTCGCTGACGGGATCGGCGCCGTGACCGGCGTGATCGCCGTGGCCGTGTCGATCTACATCTGCTTCCGCTATGCGACCCGCGTGATCGGGCTGTTGGGGCCCGAGGGTTCCGACGTGGTGGTACGACTCTCCGCGTTCGTTCTGATGTGCCTGGGCGTGCAGATTCTCTGGAACGGCTACACGGCCCTGAACGCGACTCTCGGGCACTGAGCCGCCGATGGCACAGCGTCTTCCGTCGCTCAACGCTCTGCGCGCCTTCGAGGCCGTCGCCCGCACCGGCAGCGTCCGCGCCGCCGCCACGGAACTCAACGTCGTCCATGGCGCCGTCAGCCAGCAGATCAAGACGCTCGAAGAACAGATCGGCGCGGCACTGTTCGAACGCAAGGGCCGCCGCCTGACGCTGACCGATCACGGCAAGCGCTATGCCGATGCGCTGAATTCCGCCTTCTCGATCATCGAACGCGCGGGACAGGAGCTGACACCGCATCCGTCCAAACCGTTCCGCCTCGGCATCCCCGAAAGCATGGCCGCCTATTGGCTGATCCCGCGCCTCGGCCGCTTCAAGACCGCGCATCCCGACTTCGCCCTCGATCTCGTGACGATCCCGCTGCTCAGCAGCCTCACCGAAACCGATCTCGACGCGGTCGTGCTCGGCGCCGAATATCGCCCCAGGCCGGATATCGTCGGGACGAAAGTCCTCGACGATACTTTTGCGCCGGTCGCCGCGCCCGAAATCGTCAAGCACTTCGGCCTGAGGCGCAATCCGAACCGGCTGGCCGAGGTGCCGCTGATCACCTCGGCCGAAACCGAACGCCTGTTCCCCGACTGGTTCCGCGAGGCCGGGGTCGAGCCGGTGCGGTTCACCCGCCGCGTGGAATTCGAGCGGCTGCTGCTGGTGATCGCAGCGGTGAAGGCCGGGCTCGGCATCGCGGTAGTCCCGGTCCCTTGCGTCGCGTCCGATCTCAAGGACAAGCACCTCATCGCGCCCTTCGGCACGGTCAAGCGGCGCGGCGGCTTCTATCTTTGCTGCCGGCGCGCCGATGCGCAGCGCGCGTCTTATCGTATCCTACGCGATTGGCTGGTGAGCGAAAGCACGCGCATCGCTGGATAAGATTTCTATCCAGGCGTTCATTATTGCTCGTTTGCTCAACCACCCGCGCCTCCGGTAGGCTTTTCCCACAATCGGCTTCCAAAAGAAGCGTCATTGCGAGCGAAGCGAAGCAATCCATGCCTCCGCAAAAAGAATGGATTGCTTCGTCGCTCCGCTCCTCGCAATGACGTTCTAGAAGCGCTGGGTTGAATTTAAATCGATCAGCAGGGGGGAACATGTGATGTCCGGTGATCTTCTCGAACGTGGCCGTCGCCGGGTGGAATGGATCCGCTCGCAGATGCATCTGCTGGCGCGGGTGCGCAAGGATTTCGAAGCAACCCAGCCGTTCAAGGGCCTGACCATCGGCATGGGCCTCCACACCGAACCCAAGACCGTGGTGCTGATCGAAACCCTGCGTGCCGGCGGCGCGCGCATCGTCGGCACCGGCAATCACGGCTCGACCCAGGACGACATGGTCGCCGTGCTGCGTGCCACCGGCATGGAAATCTACGGCACCCGCAACGACACCTGGGAACAGCACCTGGCCGACGTAGCCCGCGTGGTCGACAGCAAGCCCGACATCCTGCTCGACAATGGCGCCGACTTGGTCGCAACCGCCATCGCCAAGGGCACGATCGGCAGCATCCGCGGCGGCACCGAGGAAACCACCTCGGGCGATGACCGGCTGCGTAGCGAACTGGCCGGCAAGGTCCCCTTCCCGATCATCGTGATCAACGACAGCCCGATCAAGCAGATCGTCGAAAACCAGCATGCGGTCGGCGAAGGCGTGGTGGAAAGCTTCACGCGCACCACCAACCTCCAGATCAACGGCCGCCGCTTCGTGGTGGTCGGCTATGGTTGGTGCGGCCGGGGTGCGGCGCATTACTTGCGCGCCTTCGGCGCCCGCGTATGTGTGGTCGAAATCGATCCGATCAAGCAGATGGAAGCGGTGTTGAACGGCTTCAAGGTCGCCACGCTCGATGAGCTGGCACCTTGGGGCCAGGCCTTCGTCACCGTGACGGCGCGCGAGAAGGTGATTTCCACCAGTGCCTTCCTCAAGATGCCCGACGGCGCGGTACTGGCCAATGCCGGCCACTTCCCGACCGAGATCGACGTCCCCGCGCTGCGCAAGGCGGCGACCGGGTCGCGTATGATCGACGACGACATCGAACAGTTCGACATGCCGGGCGGCAAGAAGCTCTATCTCGTCACCGGCGGACGGATGTTCACGCTCGCCGGCCGCGAGCCGAAGGGCAACTCGATCGAATCGATGGATGTCGGCTTCCTGCTCCAGGCGCTCTCGCTGGAGCGCGTCGCCCATGCGCGCCAGGGCGACTTGGCGCTGGGCGCCAACCCGGTCCCCAAAGACATCGCGCGCGAGATCGCCACGCGGATCGTGACGCTGCTGTCGTAGTTCCCCCACCCTAACCCTCCCCACAAGGGGGAGGGA
>CAZNZI010000268.1:0-3898 GCA_964577475.1 uncultured Rhodospirillaceae bacterium | reverse complement strand
TCTTTCGCACCGACATCGACGCCGCGCGTCGGTTCATCGCAAATCAGCACCACCGGCTCGGCCAGAAGCGCGCGGGCAATCAGTACCTTCTGCTGATTGCCGCCGCTCAAACCACCGATGGCGGCATCGAGCGAAGCGGCCACCAGTTGAAGGTCCTTGAGCAACTGGCTGGCCACCCGATGCTCGCGGCGGCGCGCCAGGATGCCTGCGCGCGTGAAACGGCGCAACGATGCCGCAGTGGCATTGGCCGTGATCGCCAGCGGCGCAAAAATCCCACCCACCTTGCGGTCTTCGGTCAGGTAAACCACGCCCCGCGCCAATGCCGCATGTACGTCACCAGGCAGCGAAGCGCCGTTCAGTGCGACGTGGAGTCCCTGCCGCGGCGCCAGACCGGCGATGCGGCGGGCGAGCCAGGTCCGCCCCGCGCCCACCAACCCGACCAGTCCCAGGATCTCGCCTTTGGCGACCGCGATGCCGCCGTCGGGCGCGCCATGGCCGGAGAGGGTCAGAATGGGCGGCGCATCGGCCGGCAGAGGGGCGGGCGCAACATTCTGCTGGACCTGCCGGCCCGTCATCAGGCGAATCAGTTCAGGTTGGCTAAGCGTGGCGCGCTCGCGGGTCGCCACCAAATGACCATCGCGCATCACGCTGACCCGGTCGGCAATCGCGAATACCTCTTCGAGCCGATGGGAGATATAGAGAATCAGCAAGCCGCTCGAGCGCAGAGACTCGATCACCTTGAACAGCTTGGCCTGCTCGGCGAGCGACAGCACCGCCGTCGGTTCATCGAGAATCAGAACGCGCACCGCTGTCGCCAGCGCCCGGGCCAGTTCGACAAGCTGGCGGTCGGCGACGCTGAGGGTGTTGACCAGCGCCTCGGCGCGAAGGTTGATGCCGAGCCGGTCAAGCAAGGCGCGCGACTCGACCAGCGCCCTCTTGCGGTCGATCAGGCCGCCGCGGCCGACGAATTCCCGGCCGAGGAAAATATTGTCAGCCACTGAGAGTTCGCCGATGGAGATGAATTCCTGATAGACGATGCTGATGCCTTTAGCACGCGCATCGGCCGGCGATTCGAGGACGACCTTCTCGCCGGCAAGAAAGATGTCGCCCGTGCTCGGTGACATCGCCCCGGCGAAAATGTTCATCAGAGTCGATTTTACGGCGCCGTTGGCACCGACGATCGCATGAACCTCTCCGGTTTCAGCGGAGAAGGTCACGCGATCGAGGGCCAGAACGCCGGGAAAGCGACGGGTTAGGTCCCGTGTCTCAAGCAGCGGCATCAACGAGACCTAACACCAATCGCCATTACTTCGGCAAGAACGCTTCCGGCAGCGTCGTCGCGTACCAATCGTCGGGACGCTTCGGGTCGTAGAGTGCCGCCGCCTTCTCGGGATCGAGATAGACGGTCGTCACCACGGCTGCGGTCGGCGCCGGCTCGCCCTTCAGGATCGCTACGGCTTCCTTCACCGCCGCACGGCCGACATCCAGGCCGCTGGTGACCGCGCCCCATTTGTGGGTCTTGGCGACCAGCTTCAGCCAGCCATTGTAGTCGTCACCCGGCGACATGGTGAGTTCGCCCAGGCGGCCTGCCTCGTCGAAGGCTTCCACCACACCCATCGACATCTGGCCGGCAGGCGAGAAGACGCCATCGACCTTGGGGAAGCGCTGCAGGAAGTTCTCCGTCAGCTGCTTCGCCTTGGCGCGGTTCCAGTCGCCGTATTCCGCACTGAGGAGCTCGATGTTCGGATAGCCCTTCAGCACGTCCTTGAGCGCCGCCAATTGCACCACCGCGGCGGTCGAGCCGGCGATCGGCAGCATGGCGACGATCTTGCCCTTGCCGCCGATCGACTCGCAGAGACGCTTGGCGACATCGGTGACGTAGACCCACTGATTGACATAGGCGTTGGCCGTGACGCCCGGGTCCTTCATGTAGTTGTAGCCGATGTTCACGGTCACTACGCCCTTGGCGCGGGCCTTCTGCAAGGTCGGCGAGATCGCCTTCTCGTCCACCGGCCAGAACAACAGCGCGTCGATGCCCGAGCTCACCAGATCGTCGACGTCGGAGGTCTGCTTGCCGGGATTGAAGGCGGCGTCGGAAACCTGCACCGACTTCACTTCCGGATGCAGCGAAGCCTCGTACTTGACCGACTGGGCGGTGAAGTTGATCCAGGCGTTGCTGAGATAACCGGCGGAAAGGCCGAACTTGTACGGGCCCGGCTTCTTGTACTTCGCCGTGTCGAGCGGCGCCGCGGCCCAGGTCGCGATCTGGGCATGGGTCTCAGCCTTGGAGAGATCGAGATCCTCGGCGAGGGCGACGCCCCCCACCAGCAACGCACAAATGGCCCCGGCGCTGAGGGCGATCTTCAATTGTAGAGCACGCATATATCCCACTCCTCTTCCCCTGTTGAACACGTTAAACAGTCCGAGCACCGCCGCGGCGGCCGATCCACGAATGGACGGCTGACGCGGCGATGATGATGAGACCCTTGATGACGAGCTGAATGGCAAACGGCAGGCCGGCCACATTGGCGAGATTGAGGGCGATGAACAGCGTGAGCACGCCGGCCAGCGTTCCGCCGACACCGCCACGACCGCCGGAGAACGTCGTCCCGCCCAACACCACTGCGGCCAGAACGTCGAATTCGTAGCCCATGCCCGAGGTCGTTCCCGACACGCCCGTCCGCGCCAGGAGCGCGATGCCGCCGAGCGCGGCGGTCAGTCCCGACAATGCATAGGCGATCGCTGTTACGCCCTTGATCGGCAGCCCCGCCAGACGCGCCGCCGCCGGATTGGCGCCGATCAGGTACAGATGCCGGCCGAACCGGGTATTCGTCTGCAACCAGACACCGAGCACGATCATCAGCACGAACCAGAGCGCCAGTATCGGCAGCACCCCGTCGATGCGCGAATTCATGAATTCGCGAAAACCGGGCGAGACAACGCCGGCCGCCGTGCCGCCCGATTCCATCTGGATGATGCCCATGATCACGATCGACATGCCGAGCGTCAGAATGAAGGCCGACACATCGGTCAGTGCGATGATCACGCCGTTCACCAGACCGATCAGGGTGCCGGCCGCGCAGGTGACGACCAGCGCCATGACCATGTTCTCGGGCTTGCCGTTCATCAAAAGCGCGCAGAGAACCGAAGTGGCCGAGATCACCGCACCGACCGAAAGATCGACACCCCGCAGCAGCATCACACCCGTGACACCGACGGCGGTGATCCCGATCGGGCTGGCCTGGCGGATGATGTTCATCAGATAGTTGACGCGGAAAAATGCGTCAGATGCGATGCCGGCCACGATCAGAAGGCCGATCAGGACCAGCCAGATGCCGTACCGCTCGAAGAAGCGGACCGACACCTGCGGCAGGACGAAGGTTCTGACGGCCGCGATCATGCGGAAGCCCTTTCGCGCACGCGGCCGGCCAGGATCGCCCCGACCACGATCAACCCCTTGATCAGGATCTGGGTAAAAGCCGGCACCTGCAGAAGGTTCATCGCATTGTTGAGGACGCCCAGCACCAGAACGGCGCAGAGTGTGCCGACCACGCTGGCCCGCCCGCCGGCCAGCGATGCGCCGCCGAGAACGACGGCAACGATCGAATCGAGTTCCAGCCCGTCGCCCGCATGGGGATACCCCGTACCGAGACGGCCAGACACGATGATTCCCGCGATCCCCGCGCTCAGCCCCGAGAAGACGAACGAGCCGCGGACGAGGTTCTGGACGTTGATGCCAGCCCGCCGCGTGTTCTCGTTGCTGTGCCCGAAGGCCTGGAGATGCCAGCCGAAGCGCGAGCGCTGCAGCATGATGTGGGCGCCATAGGCAATCACCGCCACCAGAATCAGGGACACGGGAATGCCGAGGATGCGGCCGCCCGCCAGCCACAGAACCAAT
>CAZNZI010000267.1:0-3656 GCA_964577475.1 uncultured Rhodospirillaceae bacterium | reverse complement strand
GATATAGCCGAGTTCCTGCGCCAGCGATTCGAGATAGCCCACCACCTCCTCGCGCTGGCCGCGGCCCAGGCCCAGCGCCTCGGCCGCCTCGCCGAAGGCCGCCGAAATCTTCTTGCGCACCTCGGGGTCCTGCGTCTGCTTGATGATGTCGTCGCCGGCATTGGTGGCGGTCGCGGTGTCGACCTTGTCGCGCGTCATCCAGCTCATCAGCTTCAGCGCCAGGCGCTGGTAGGCCACCTGGGCGTGCTGCGGCGCCAGCGGCCACGAGGCCTTGCCGGTGATGATCTCCGACGGCAGCGGATCGCCGACCGCGAGCGTGGTGACGTAGCGCAACCCCTTCGTCACCAGATCGAGCATCTTCCAGTCGTCGTCGTGCTCATTGAGGTTGAGCTCCTTGCGGATGCCCGGCAGCGGCAACGCGACTTCCTGGCTGCCGTACTCGACGACGAAGACGGTCTCGGTCGTGTTCTCGAGATAACGGAAATAGGCGAGTTGGAGCTTGGAGAAGAACTGCGAATGGAACCGGACGGTGGGAACGCCGTCGCCGTCATCGCCGCCGACCAGCGCGTCGGCTTCCGCCTCCATGGCGGCGACTCCGGACAACTCTTCCGCGGACGCGGTCGCTGCGTCTGCGTGAGCTTTGTCGGCGGTCGCGTCGGCCATCGGACGTGGTTCTCTGGATGCGCTTTCGGATTCGCATAATTGTAGCATGTGATCGTTCCGTGGCGAGACCTATCATGCCTCATTCACGCTTGACGAAAGCGTTGATGCTGTTCGTCGAAAATGGGATTCGAATCCCACAGAAATCCCACTACCGCACGGGCCCGCCGATGCCTCCTGCAGGCCCCTAGATGTACAGCACTTCAGCCTTTATCGCTGTGACGGGCTCCGGATCGGGCGCGGCGGCCGACGATTGGACACAGCGGGCGACAGCGCCACCGCTGCGTGTTTTTCGCGCCGCCGCCGCAAGCGATTGCGCCCAGGCACCCTTGCCGTCGTCGGCCGGACTTTTCCCTGAATTCAGGGCGCTAGGGCTGCAACGTCAATGGATGAAGTCAGAGGGACAGGCTGAGCCTGAAATGGGCCGGCGCCGCACGCCATCCCGCCGATGAGCCGGTCAGCGGGCCCGGACGGCAGCCGGATCCGCCACGCCATCGTATGAAGATTTGGTGGCATTGGGACCTTGTCGCGTCACCGCGTCCGAGCGGCATCGCGACCTGCTCGCGCTGGCCGGGCCGGGCGCGCGCAGATCCTCTAAAGGACGGAGAGGGTTATCGAACTACTCCCCGTCCGCCGCCGCCTCGTCCTCGGCGGCGATGTCGAGAAGCTGGGCCGATTGCGGGCCCGGCAGGGACTCGATGCCTTTCAGCTTGCGCTCGACGGCGCGTTTGCGGACGGCGACCTGGTCGATGCTGTTGCCGGCTTCGTCGATCTTCTTGCGCACGCGGTCGAGCGCCTCGCCGAATTTGGCGAACTCGGTCTTCACCGCGGCCAGCAGAGTCTGGATCTCGCCCGTGCGCTTCTGGATCGCCAGCGTGCGGTAGCCGGCCAAGAGACCGACCAGTACGGCGTTCAGCGTCATCGGGCCGCACAGCATCACGTTCTGCTCGCGCAGCATCGCCTCGGCGAAACCGGGACGGCGGACCAGTTCGGCATAGAGGCCTTCGGTCGGCAGGAAGAGGATCGCGAAACTGGTGGTGCGCGGCGGGTTGACGTACTTGCTGCTCACATCCTTGGCGAAGGACTGCACGCGGCGCTCCAGCGCGCGGCCGGCCGCGTCGACCCCCACGCGATCGAGCCGTTCCTCGGCCTCGATCAGGCGCTCGTAGTCCTCCTGTGGAAACTTGGCGTCGATCGGCAGCCACACCGATTGCTCGCCGTCGCCCGGATAGCGCACCGCGTATTCGACCCGTTCGCCCGAAGAAGGGTTCGGCGCGAAATTGCGTTCGTACTGTTCGGGCGCGAACATCTGTTCCAGCAGATTGCCGAGCTGGACCTCGCCCCAGGTGCCGCGCGTCTTCACATTGGTCAGCACGCGCTTGAGATCGCCCACGCCCGAGGCCAGGGTCTGCATCTCGCCCAGGCCCTTGTGCACCTGTTCGAGGCGCTCCGAGACCTGGCCGAACGCATCGGTCAGCCGCTTCTCGAGCGCGCCCTGAAGCTTCTCGTCGACCGTCTGGCGCATCGCTTCGAGTTTCGCCGCGTTGTCCTCTTGCAGCTTGAGGAGATTGCGCTCGACGGTTTCGCGCACCGTCTCGAGGCGCTGTTCGAGCAACGCCTGGATGCCGCGCAAGGTGCCGCCGATCTCTTCGCGCAGTTCCTTGGCTTGGCCCGACTGGTCGGTGCGGGCCGTGCCGATATCGGCACGCAACGCGCGCTCGACCCGTTCAAGGTCCTGGCCGATGCGCGAAAGCGGGTCGGCACCGCGCGCCGCCTGGCGCCGGGCGGCAAACCAGGCGAGAGCGGTTGCGACAACGAGGAGAACGACAATGCCGGCGATGATCAGGAGTGACATGGCCCGGGTCTACGATGCCCGGCGGAGAGCGTCAATCGAGGCGCCGGAACGCCCGGAAACGGGCCTCGGAAAAACTTCGCCAGCGGCGCGCGGCGTGAAAGGCGAAATCACCGCTCTATCCAAAGGTCGTAAGTGTTGTGGATAACCTGGCCAGCAATCGATCAATTCCGTTGAAGTATAACATGCGCATTCTATGAGGCGCGCTCTATAAGAGCCTAGATATTGTAGCGCAGATACCAGATGTATCGCATTCCCATAATATGTGCATACGCATTATGACTTATGAAGAAAAAATAGGCTGCTATACTTGTGGATAATTCTAGACGACCGGCATGACCGAGCCGCGGGGGAGAAATCGGTCCGGGGGAGAACAATGCAGCAGTTAGAAACCGTCATCCGATCGGTGGTCATCAATCTCCGCCAAAGGTCGTCCGCCGCGCCCGTCCTGTGACGGCCAATCCGGTCACGGATTGAGCGGCCGAAGACCAAACCGCCGGGCACGAAGCCCGGCTGATGGAGGGTTCGATGCAGGATGCAAAAGAAACGGCCTCGCGCGCGCCGGTCCGCGATCCAGCGGTGTCGCCGTGAACAACATTCTCGAATTGCAGCGCTTGCGCGACGAACGCAATGCGCTCGAAACCCAGCTCTTCCAGGCGCAGAAGATGGAAGCGATCGGCCAGCTGGCCGGCGGGGTGGCGCACGACTTCAACAACCTCTTGGGCGTCGTGGTCGGTCAGCTCGACCTGATCGCGGGCCAGATGGACCAGCACGTCGACCTCCAGGAGCAGGTGCGGCTGTGCAAGCGCACGGTGGAGCAGACCGCCACGCTGACACGCGGCATGCTCGACTTCCTGCGCGACCAGAGCCTGCGGCCGGCGACCTTCAGGATGAGCGACGTGGTCGGCGACATGCTGTATCTCCTGCGCCATTCCATCGGCCGCATGATCACGGTGCGCACCGAGAACGCGCCCAATCTCTGGCCCTGCGACGCCGATCCGACGCAAATGCAGAACGCCGTGCTCAACCTCGCGATCAACGCGCGCGACGCGATGCCGAAAGGCGGCGAGATCGTGGTATCGACCCACAATGCGCGACTGACGTCGCGGCTGGCTGCAGCGATTCCCGGGGCAAAGCCGGGCAA
>CAZNZI010000266.1:0-4099 GCA_964577475.1 uncultured Rhodospirillaceae bacterium | reverse complement strand
CGTAGAAGGCGGCTTCGGACAGAAGCCAATGCATCGACACTTCGACATTGTCGAAAACCTCGCGGCACATAGGCAGGCCGGGCGGCATCAGCAGTTCGCTATAGGGATGCGGCGCCAGAACGGTCGCGAGCTTGGCATAGTAGAGCGCGTCGTTGATCCGGCCGACGCTGGCGCAGAGATAGGCCAGCATGGCCGGATATTCGCGCCAATCGGGCTCGATTTGATGGGCGCGTTCGGCGAAGCTGATCGCCAGGCCCTGATCGCCCATGCGCGTGGCGACGATGCCCATCATGTGCAGCGCCGGCGCGCATTGGGGATCGTCCCGCAACAACACGGAACATTGATCCATCGCGCCTTTGAGGTCGCCCGCCCCGATAAGACGGACGACTTCCGTCAGGCCTGCGGCAACGGGATCCGATTTTCCGTCCATTCGCTCAGCGCTTTCTTCAAGTCGATAAAATACAACTCATCGATGTGATCGAAGAACCAGTCGGTCTGATCGAGCATCATGCGAATGAGGTCGATGACACCCTGATAGGCTTGGTGCTGGAACCTAGACCGCTTTTCGGGCGGATGCACGCGCCGCGCATAGTAGTCGGTCGAAAGGATCGACACGAACATCGTCCCACGCAGGCAATATTCCTCGAAATGGGGGAGCCGGTGATGGTCGGGAATCAGCATCGCCCCCATACGGTGCTGGAATTCCTGTGTCCGCTCGGGCTCGGCTTCGCAGATTTCGATCAACTTGCCGGCGAACTCATGCATCCGGCCACGCCAGTCGCCCGTGTCCCAGCGCGTCTTGAAACCGAACTCGGGAGCTTCCGGCCAGCTTTCGAACAGCCGCTTCACCGCATCCGCCTTGCCGACTTTGAGGGCCGGCAGGCGGACGCCGCTCGACACCTGTGCCTTGGCATTCTTGATGCGCAATCCGTCGCTGCAGTTGTAGACGGGACGGCCACGGCTGAAGGCCATGATGCTGCTTTCCATCGCATCGCGACTCCAGGTCATGATGTGATTGGAGAAGACGACACCGCCGAAATTGCCGAGTTCCTTCGTCGGCAGGCTTTGCGCAAAGACGACGGCCGCATCGTAGTCGGCACTGCGCTCCTTCATATGATAGGGCGAGAAACGCGAATGATGCCGCTCAGGCGACCGTGCGCCCAGATCGCAACCGAACAGATAGAAGGATTTGAAGCCGGAGGTGAGGGCGGCTTCGAGGCCCGTGTTGGTCACCGTGGGGCCCGCACGCTCGAGCGAATATTCGACGCCGGGCGAGAACATCCCATAGGGCGCGAGGGCCTGCCGCATGTAATAGGCGCGCTCGCCGAACAGCGGTGTGGTCTGCGGGCTGATCGTATTGGAACCGAGGAGGCGGATGCCGGTGAAATCGTAGGTCTTGGCCAGCGACTCGAGCATCATGCGCGGCGCTTCGCCGTTTTCCAGCTGGACCTGGAAATCCGGACGGATGCCGTTGGCCAAGAGAACGCCAAGCGCGGTGCCGCAGGAGAAGATGACGGCGCGGTCCTGGTTGGCCTTGATGAAATCGAGATCGTCGTCGATCGATGGACCCGAGCCGACGATGAAGGCCGGCATGTCGATCGGCTTGTCGCCGCGCTTGAACAGGCGGAAATCGTCGCGCGGCACGAGGTTGAAATAGGAAGCGCGGACCATCTCCATTTCGTCCTGATAGAAGCCCAATCCGCTTTGGATCAGATGCGCGTCATGGGCGAGCACGCCGCGCGCGGTGTCCATCATGCTGTTGGCGTAGGACTGGACAATCAGCATCGAGTCGACCGCGGCCGGGTTGGCATGCCGGCAGTGACCGCGGACTGCGCGGGCGATCTCGTCGGCTTTGGCGGCGAGGATCAACGACACCGACTGCGGCGAGACCGACATCCGTTCGAGCAACGACCGCCAGTCGAACGTTTCCAGCGAGTGATAGAGGAAATCGATATTGGGCTCGACGATGCAGATCGAGAACGGTTCGGTGAGTTTGACGAGTTCGTCGAGATGGTAGCCGAGACCCAGGCCCAGCACGACGAGGTGATACGCCCCGTCGGTATTGGGCACCTGGAGAAAGGTGATGCCGTCCTCCACGCCCTTCTTCAGCATCTCGGCGACATGCAGGGACGAATTGTGATCGGTGTTCTTGCTGCTGAGCGGCGCCAGATACACCCGGTGCCGGTGCGAACCCTTCAGCGCTTCGATCTCGCGCCGCGCGAGATCGGGACCGGTGGTGCCGTCGCCGGCGACGTCGTAGAGGCACTGGCCGCGGAATTCGATGTCGCGGCTGCCGTCGGGATTCTCGACCAGGCGAGTTTCGGGCACGTGATTCTGCAGGCGCTTGAAGAGGGCGGGAATGTATTTGGCAAAGGCGGCGAGGTTGCTGGCGCGCATTGCGCTGCTATCGGCTTCGGCAACCATCATCGCAACCTCCACGCCCCATCGCCCGGCCATGGCGGACAGCCGCCTGACCATGGCCATTTCCGGACTCATACATTTAAGGGTGGAAAGGTTAATGCGGCGTTAGGAGAGAATTGCCGCAACCGCTTGGTCTACAAAAGAAAAGAGCGGGGAAGTTGCCTTCCCCGCTCTCAGTCTTCTGCGTATTAGCCGTTAGCGAAAGAGCGACAGAACCGCACGCTCGTTCTGACCGGCGAACGACAGGGCCTGGATGCCCAGCTGCTGGCGGGTCTGCAGCGAGAGCAGGTTGGCACCTTCCTCGTTCAGGTCCGCGAGCGTGAGCTTGCCACCGCCCTGGGTGAGCAGGTTGACGTAGTTGTTGGTGAAGTCTAGGCGCGTATTGAGCAGCGCGACGTTCGAACCGATCTGCTGGGCGCCCGCACGGAGCGTCAGCAGGTCAGCCTGCAAGCTGTTGAGCAGGATGTTCGTGGTCGCCGGCAGGCCCGGGTTCAGGATGAACTGGCCCGTGACGCCGTTGAACTTCGTCGACGAGATCAGATAGCCGGTGCCCAGCGAAACAACGTTCGCCGCCGTGATGCCGCCCGAAGCCTGGGTAGCACTGGTGGACAACGTGAACGAGAGCACCTGACCGTCGGTGAAGGTCTGCGATTCCGTGAAGGTCGTCGTCGAGTCGCCGGCCGTGCCGACGGTGAGGACGAGAACCGCGGTACCGTAGTTGAACGAGATGATCGTTCCGGCGGTGAAGGTGCTGCCCGTGCCCGAGAAGTAGAAGGTGTTGGCCAACTGGGCGTGGATGAACTGGCCGCTCGACTTCACCTGCGTGGCCGTGTCGACGACCGAGCCATACGAAATCTGGAAGCCGTAGGACGAACCGTTCAGCGTCGTCGCCGTGGCAACCTTGGCGATCGCCAGACCATGCGCACCGGCGGTCACGTCCACCGAGTTGACGGTCAGGTTGGACGAGGTCAGCGTGCTGAACGAAACGTTCAGGATCTGGCCCGTGCCGGCGATCAGGTTGAGGCCCTGGTAGGCGGTGTCCTTCGACAGCGTGTTGATCTGGGTGCGCAGGTTGTTGTACTGCGAAACCAGGCCCGCAATCTGCGTCGAGGACGCGGATTCGGCGCTGAGCACCAAGCCTTGCAGCTGGCCGACGATGTTCTGAATGCCGGTGACGCCTTCGAGGGCGGTCGACAGCGAGCTGATGCCCTGGTCGATGCCGTCCTTCTTGTTGCTGAAGTCCGACGCGCGGTCGGTCAGCGACTGCGCCTGGAAGAACGCGACAGGATTGTCGATCGCGTTGTTGACCTTCAGGCCGGTCGAAAGGTCGTTCTGTGTACGGTTGATAAGGGTCTGCGCGCCTTGCAGCGTGATCAGGCTGCTTCGAATCGCGGCAGAGAGATTAATATCGCTGCTCATGGAGCCACTCCATTCTAGAGGTCTGTCAGAAGGCCGGTTCTGGCCTTCGTAAGCAGTAAGTCACCCCGGCAGAGACCTCGCCGGAGCACAGTGGACAATATCGGACCTCGCAGGGCTATGCAAGCGTTTGTCTGTATCGCCACAATCTTCATCCGTACTTGACGCGACGGTCCGGAAGCCTCAGATTCTCTTACACAATCCGGGGCGGGCGGGAAAGAGAGAAAACCAATGATTTTGGTTCATCGTCTGTTCTCTTGTG
>CAZNZI010000265.1:0-1851 GCA_964577475.1 uncultured Rhodospirillaceae bacterium | reverse complement strand
GGCAGCCGGCATCTCGTCGACAATGCGCCCGCCGAACAGGACGACGGCGCGGTCGCAGGCCAGTTGGATTTCGGGCAATTCGGAGGTGAACAGCAGCACCGCCGCGCCGGTCTTGGCGACTTCGCGCACGAGACCGTAAATCTGCCGCTTGGTGCCGACATCGATGCCGCGGGTCGGGTCGAAGCAGAGCAGCACCTTGAAGCCGTTGGCGATCCAGCGGGCGATCACCACCTTCTGTTGGTTGCCGCCGCTCAACTGGCGGAGCTGCGATTCGGCGCGCGTGTCGATCTGGAGACGCTTGACCGCGTCGGCGACCCGCTCCTGTTCGGCGCGGGCCCGCACCGGCCCCCAGCCCTTGAACCCGCCGAAGGACGGCAAGGCGATGTTCTCACGGATCGAGCGCTGCTGGAGGAGCCCGTGCAGACGATTGGCCGGAACCAGAACCAGGCCGTTGCGGATCGCATCGGCCGGATGGCTGAACTTCATGTCTTTACCGAAAGACGCGATCGTGCCGCCGTCAGGCTGGCGCTGGCCGGCCAGGCAGTCGAACAACTGTTCCTGCCCCTGCCCTTCGAGCGCCGCCACGCCCAGCACTTCGCCGGGATAAAGGTTGAACGACACATCGGCCAGCGCGTGACTGTAGCGCAGTCCCTTCACTTCGAGCGCCGGCTTCTCGGTGCGGGCGTCCGACTTGGCCGCCGAACGATGATGGGCCGTGGCCGCCATCTTTTCGACTTCCTGGCCCAGCATCAGCGAGACGATCTTGTCCTCGCCGCCCTTGGCCGGCTCGACGACACCGACCGTGATGCCATCGCGCAGCACCGTCGCACGATCGCACAACGCCGAGACCTCGGCCATGCGATGCGAAATGAAGATCACCGAATGGCCCATCGAACGCCAGCGGCGCACCATGTCGAACACCCGCTCCGACAAATCGGCCGGCAGCGCCGCGGTGATTTCGTCGAGCAAAAGGATATCGGGTTCGGACGACAGCGCGCGCGCCAGATCGATCAGGCGCAGGATTGGCAGAGGCAGATCGCGCACATATCCGGTCTCGTCGAGATCGGTGATGCCAAGCTCGGCCAGCCATTTCCGGACCGCTTCCAGATCGACCTGCGCCAGGCGCATGTTCTGCGCCACCGTCAGATCGGGCACCAGGGCAGGATCCTGGTAGACCGACACGATGCCGGCGCGGCGCGCCTCGGCGGGGGAGCGGAGCGTCTGCGCGACGCCGCGGATCGCGATCGTGCCCCGGTCGGCCCTGAAGACGCCGGTCAGGATCTTGACCAGCGTGCTCTTGCCCGCCCCGTTGGCGCCCATCAGCGCATGGACTTCGCCCGCCCGCACGCCGAGCGCAGCGCCGCGCAGCGCCACGACCGAGCCGAAGCTCTTGGCCACGTCGCTGACCTGGAGGAGGTTTCCGCCGTCGCTCATGGGCCAATCCTGCCGGCCCTGCTCTTCGCCGCAACCGGCAAGCGGGTCGGATCAGCAGGAAATCCTGCGCCGCGCAGGCACCGCCCGGCGCAGGACCTGCATCAGCCGGCCGCGAGCGGGCGCCGAAGGCGCCGCCCTGCGGCTCCGTGCTTCATTCGCCCGGCCCCTTGCAGGCCTTCTCCTGGTCGGCGGTGAAATGGCCGTAATCCTTGATCGGCCCGTAGACCGGCTTCACCGGATCGACATTCGGGTCGTAGAGCGCCTTCAGCGCCGCCACGCCCTCGTCGGTCGTGTTGTCCCAGACCGCGGGCGTGATGATCGTCAGCTTCGGCCGCTTCTTCTTCTGCAGGACGTCGAGGGCGACGACCAGGCCGGCCGCGCCGATCGCCGGGGAGTTGGAGACCGCCGCGCCGGTCA
>CAZNZI010000264.1:0-6951 GCA_964577475.1 uncultured Rhodospirillaceae bacterium | reverse complement strand
GCACCCGACGACGAAAATGAGGTCCGACTCCTCGATCAAGCCGTTGGCGATCCGATCGTATCGCCCGAACAATCCCGCACTGAGCGAATCGGCACAGGCAATCGCGCCTTTGCCAGTGAGCGTGTGGGCCACGGGAATGTTGAGCGTTTTGGCGAAGGCGGTTACGGCTTCGGAAGCGGCACTGATATGCACGCCGCCACCCACCAGCATGATCGGCCGCTCCGCCGCTGCGAGAAGCTCGGCCGCCCTGGCGACGGAACGATCGTCGGGGCGGCACCGCAAGGCCGGAACCGTCTCGAATGCCGAGTCGGCGTGAAAGTCCGCAAGATCGAAAGCGAAGGTCGCGTGGCAGACATCTTCCGGCACGTCCAGAACGACGGGGCCCGGACGTCCGCTCGTTGCGACAGAGAAGGCACGCCGCACCAGTTCCGGTATGCGTTGAATCGATTCGACCCGGATCAATTCCTTGCAGGCCGGACGCAGAATTTCGACCTGGCGGCTTTCCTGGGTCAAATTCTTCCAGGAGTGGTCGCGATGCGTGTCGCCGACGACGGCAACGATCGGCGTTCCCGCATTCAGCGCTTCGATAAGGCCTGTGACGAGATTGGTTGCACCGGGTCCGAGCGTCGCATCGACCATGCCGACTCGTCCGGATACCTTGGCATAAGCGTCGGCAGCAAAGATGCCCGCCCGTTCGTCGTTGATCAGGTGGTGCCGAAGACCAAGCCGACCCGCCGCGTCATAGAACGGCAAAAGCTGAAATCCGCCCATGCCGAAAATGGGGCCGACATTGAACGCGACCAACATGCGGGCCAGAGCCTCGCCGCCCGTCATCTCAGTCGTGGTCATGCTGATTTCTTCCCCGATCGACCCGTCATTTCCATTACCGCCGCCACGATTGCCGGTGCGGTTACCCGAAGTGCGTTTTCCGCCGGCGGCGCATAGCCAACCGGAATGCGTGGTGCGCCGAGCCGGCGCACCGGTGCTTTCAACGCGGCGCTCCGATGTTCCGCAACGGTCGCTGCGATCTCAGCGCCGAAACCGGCGACGGCAACCGCTTCATGCGTGACCAGCAAACGTCCCGTCTTCTCGACGCTGGCAAAAACCGTCTTTTTGTCCCAAGGCCATAGCGTCCTGAGGTCAATGACCTCGGCGTTGATGCCCTCGTTCTCCAGCTGGGCCGCCGCTTCGGAAACGACATGCACCTGCGCCGACCAGGACACGATGGTCACGTCGCGGCCAGGCTGCACGATGCGCGCAAGACCAAACGGGATCGTCTCGTCGGGATCGTCGGACACCTCGCCTTCGAGCGCCCATAGAGCCTTGTGCTCCATGTAGACGACCGGGTCGTCACTGCGGATCGCCGCCTTGAGAAGACCCTTGTTGTCCGCCGGGGTCGATGGGCAGGCCACGGTCAATCCCGGCATATGTGCGTACCAGGTTTCCAGCGACTGTGAATGCTGGGCGGCCGAGGATCGCCACATGCCGATCGGCTCGCGCACGACAATCGGCACCCTGGTCTGGCCGCCGAACATGAAGCGCGCCTTTGCTGCCTGATTGATCAGTTCGTCCATGGCGCATAAGGCAAAATCGGCGAACCGCATTTCGACAATCGGGCGCGTGCCCATCATCGATGCGCCGACCGCGGTACCCAGAATCGCGGCTTCCGAAATTGGCGCGTCGGAAACGCGATCGCGCCCGAACATCTCTGCCAAGCCGCGATACTGACCGAAGACGCCACCACGCCCGAGATCCTCTCCCACGGTCCAGACCGTCGGGTCGCGCGTCATTTCTTCGATCAATGCCTGACGCGAAGCTTCAAGATATGTGAGAACGGCCATCAGAAAGCCTCTACCCGTGGATCGCCCATGTCTTGGACATCCATGAAAGCAGTGTCGCCGTCGGGAAATGAGGCGGCGACAGCCCTCTCATATGCTCCATCCATCTCGATACGGGCGGCCTCGCGGTCAGCCTCGATCTCGTTCTGCGCAACACCGGCGGCGACCAGAAGGTCGGCTATGCGCCGAATCGGATCGTGAGCCCGTTCGTTCTCGAGTTCATTCGGGGGCCGATAGGCGCCGACATCGACGGCCGTGTGTCCGGTCAGCCGGTAAGTATGGGCGTGCAACATCCGGGGACCACCGCCGGCCTTGATCTCGCGAACAAAACGCACAGCGAGATCTTCGATGGCGATAACGTCGTTGCCGTCGACATCTTCAGACACGATCCCGAGGCTTCGCGCCCGTGCCGTCGCGCCGGGACCGCCGGTCATGTCCGACGTTCGGGTGGTGGCCGCGTAGCGGTTGTTTTCGCAAACGAACAGCACAGGCAGTTGGAATACCTGAGCCCAATTCAGCCCCTCGAGAAACGGTCCGCGATTGATCGCGCCATCGCCGAAAAAGCACACGACAACCCGGTTTTCCTTCCTCAGCTTGATCGCATGGGCCGCACCGGTGGCGATTACGATATTGGCCGCGACGACGCCGTTGGCGCCCAGCATGCCGATACCGAAATCGGCGATGTGCATCGATCCGCCCTTCCCCTGGCACGTGCCGCCCACTCTGCCGAGCAATTCGCGGATCATCGCTTCGCTCGAAGCGCCTTTGGCCAAGGTGTGTCCATGGCCGCGATGATTGGACAGCAGCAGATCGTCGTTGGCCAGCGAAGCCATGACCCCAGCGGCGATCGCCTCTTGGCCGATATAGGGGTGTATGGCGCCAAGAACGAGCTTTTCCTTCTGTGCGCGAATCGCGACTTCCTCAAGCGCGCGGATACGCAGCATGAGAAGGTTATGGCGCTTCAGCCGGGCGATCTCGATATTGTGGCCGCGTGCAGTCTTGTCCATCGGGCTATGCCATTACGGGATGAGGTTGCAGCGCCTGCTCCAGTGCACGCGCCTCATTTTCGAGAATGCGCACCAGCCGTGGGATCCGATCGGGCGTCATCCGCTCGTTAATCGCAGCGATGCTGAACGACACGAAGGGCCTGCGGTCGGCATCGAGAACGGCGACAGCGACAGCGCTCATCGCGGAAACGATGCGCCCCTCGTTGGTTGCGTATCCGTTACGGCGTGTGCGTTCGACCAATTTCAGGATTTCGTCCGCCGAGAACTCATGAAAGTCGCGGAGCCACGTAGAATTGCGAGCGATGATAGCGCTCACTTCCGCGTCGGGCAGAGCTGCGAGCAGCGCCAGACTTCCGGACCCCACCCCGAGCGGCCGGCGGCTACCGACATCGAGTGTCAGGGTGCGGATCGGATAGCTGCCGATCGCGCGGCCGACGCACACGGCGGCGGAGCTTTCCCGGGTCGACGCGAAAACGGTGTCTTCGGTCGCCTCGGCAATCCGTTCGAGTATTGGCTGGGCGACGGTCGCAGCGTTATGCTGTTGCGCCGTACCGCCGAGTGCCGCCGCAGCCGAACCCAGGCAGTATCGGCGCGTCGCAAGGTTCTGGAATGTGAAGCCTACATTGGCCAGCGCAAGAAGCAGCCGGTGCGCAGTGCCTTTGCTGAGACCGGTTTCCTCGGCAATCTCGGTCAGCGGTACGCCAGCGGGTCCGTGTTTGGCCAGCACCATCAGAATTGCCGCCGTACGGTCGACGGTCTTAACAGCTGTTTCAGACATAGGCCGGCGCGATCCGTTATATGTTCCATTTTGCACGGCTACGGTATATGTTTTTTGGAACATCTGTCCATAGAATTCAAGTCGTGGATAGCCAGGAAAGTCGCCCCCTTGATCCAAGCAGATACGATTACAAAAATCCCCGATTGCAGCGGCGCTGTCTTGGTCACCGCATCCCATGGCGGCCGCTATACCGGGCGCCTGGCTATTGATGCCCTGGTCCGAGCGGTCATTTTTCACGATGCCGGCGTCGGACGGGAAAACGCGGGCGTGGCGGCTCTGCCCATGCTCGGCAATGCCGGAATTGGCGCCGCCGCCGTTTCTCACCTCACCTGCCGGATTGGCGACAGCAACGATATGCTCGCGCGCGGCATCATCAGCCATGCGAATGCCGTGGCTGCGGCGGTCGGCGTCGCGCCCGGCATGACCTGCGCGGAAGCCGCCTCGCTTCTTGAAATGGCGCCGCATCGCACCGTTCGTCCGCCCGAATTGGCGGAGTCCCGCGTAGTGCGGAAAGGCTCCGCGGGCTCGCGTTCCATCGTCCTGATTGATTCGGCTTCCCTGGTCGACGCGGACGAAGATATCGGAAGCTTGGTCGTCACCGGCTCCCATGGCGGCCTGGTCGGGGGCAACCCCGCCTCTGCGTTGCGGGTGGACGCCTTTGCCGCTGCATTCAACGACGCGGGCATCGGCATCGATTCCGCCGGGATAGGGCGCCTCGATGCGCTTGATCGCCGCAATATCGCGGCGGTGACCGTCGGCGCGGAGACAGCGCGTATCGGCGAGGCGCACTCGACCTTCGAAGGATCCATTTCGGCAGCCAATGCGGTGGCGAAGAGCCGCGGCGCCCAGATCGGCATGAAGCTTGGCGATCTCTTCCTGCGTTGGAGTCTTTCCGATCCGCGCACTGTCGGTGTCGGTGGATTCAAGAAGTTGGGAGCATGACGCGAGCCGGTTCCAATTGAGCAGCGCCTTCATGGGAAGGGGAATCCGATGGAAAACCCGAGAATCGAAACCCCGGCGGCATTCCGGTTTCGCGTTCTGAATGCGGGCGCTGCCGCGCGATACCACGAGCGTGGATATCATTTCCCCATCCGGGTGATGAGCACGGAAGCCGCGCTCGGCTATCGGCAGCGTCTGGAAACCTATGAGAGCATCTACGGCCCCTTGATTGGAGAGCGCCGCCAAAAACCGCATCTGTTGCTCACATGGCTGAGCGATCTCGTCCGGCTTCCGTCGATTCTCGATGCCGTCGAGGACATCCTGGGGCCCGACATCCTGGTCCATAGCGCAAGTTTCTTCACCAAGGAGGCCGGAGATGCGTCGTTCGTATCGTGGCATCAGGACGCGACATATTGGGGATTGGAGCCGGCAGAGATACTGACCGCCTGGGTCGCCTTCACGGACAGCACGACCGAAAACGGCGCGATGCGCGTCGTGCCCAACTCCCATATGAGCCAACTGCCGCACGTGGACACCTTCTCGCCGGACAATCTCTTGACGCGCGGCCAAGAGGTCGCCGCTTCGATCGATGAACGCGATGTAGTGGAGATGCCGCTGCAGGCGGGCGAGATGTCGCTCCACCACGTGCGCATCATCCATGGTTCGGAACCGAACAAATCCAGCGACCGGCGTATCGGATTTGCGATCCGATATATATCCACGCGCGTGCGGCAGGTTATCGGAGAGCGCGACAGCGCCCAATTGGTTCGCGGCGTCGATCGCTTTCATCATTTCGATGACGAACCGCCGCCGAAGGCCGACCTGGATCCGGCGGCAGTCGAATTTCATCGGTCGGTCGTCAACAGGATGACACAGGTCTTGATGAAAGGGACTGGACGTCCACCGCGCGCTTAGTGGCGGCACGTCGTCCATTACACTCCTGCCGTCAGCGCAGAACATAGTCGCCTTGGAGCCGTTCGATGTGCGGCGCCAGGACCGCCAGATCGGCCGGGCCGAGCCGGTCGGACGCTGTCGATAATTGGTGCCAGTACGGATAAGGCAGGTTGGGCGTACTCACCCTGTCGAGCGTGTCCCGGTGGTCCGCTGTGAGTTTGCAGTCGATCGCGCCCAAATTGTCCCTCAATTGGGCTTCGGTGCGAGCGCCAAGGACGACCGCCGCCACTCCAGGCCGGTCGATCAGCCAAGCCAGTGCCGCCTGCGCCGGCGACACCCCTTGAGCTTCGGCAACTGCGACCAGGATATCGATGATGTCGAAGAGCTTGGCTTCGTCGTAGATGGGCGGTTCGGGAAACCTCTGCGAGAAGCGCGTGCCTTCGGGCATCGGCTGGTTGCGCCGATATTTTCCACTGAGCCATCCGCCGGCGAGCGGACTCCAGACGATCATCCCGACGCCCTGATCGATCGCGACAGGCACCAGTTCGTTTTCCGCCTCGCGCGCCTGCAAGGTGTAGTGAACCTGCTGAGCGACGAGACGGACGCGCCGGTCCCTTTCCGAAACACCCAGTGCCTTCATGACGTGCCAGGCCGAAAAATTCGAGCACCCCACATAGCGAACCTTGCCGGTCTGGACCAATCGATCCAATGCCTCCATCGTTTCCTCAAGGGGCGTGAGACCGTCCCAGCCATGCAGCTGGTACAGGTCGATATGATCGGTCTTCAACCGCCTCAAACTGGCCTCGCAGGCCTGGATCAAATGGTGGCGCGACAAGCCGCGATCGTTTGGACCGGGCCCCATGGAAAACCGCGCTTTGGTGAAAACCAGCAAACGGTCCCGTCGCCCGCCCTGAAGCGCGTCGCCGCAGATTTCCTCACTCCATCCATTAGAATAGAAATTCGCCGTATCGATCCAATTGACCCCCGCGTCGAGCGACAGATCGATCATCTGCCGCGCTCCAGCGGTGTCCAGATTTCCCCAGACCGCCGCACGGCCGCGCCCCCCGAATGTCGCCGTGCCGAGGCCAAATGTGGAAATCTTCAGTCCTGAGCGTCCCAGAAGGCGATACTCCATATCCCCACCCCGTTCCGTGCGCCGCTGCACCGCTGCCTAACGTGTAATCTCTCGGATGCTTTCTGCGATCGCCGCCGGCTCGAAGACGGCCAGCCAGTCGGGCTGGAAGATTCTCTTCCGTGCATTGGCAACGGCCTTCTGAGCTGCATCCGAGAAAACGGCGCCAGGAAGAAAGCCGAACACGATGGCGATCTCGACGTTGAGATGGCCGAAGAGAAAATCGAGCGCCGCCTCGCGCGGGACGCCGCGGCGGACTGCCTCATCGACGGCTTCGCGCAACGCGGTGACGCAGGTGGCCGCCACTGTCTCGGAGAGAGCTGGCTCCAGGATTGCCATCTGCTCGACGGAAACCCGATGTGA
>CAZNZI010000263.1:0-3488 GCA_964577475.1 uncultured Rhodospirillaceae bacterium | reverse complement strand
GCCGCGCTCGGTCAGGATGTCGAAGCGATCGACTATTTCCGTCGCGTTCTGGCCTTGAATCCCAACCACGCCAATGCGCTCAACAATCTCGGTCTGGCTTTGCAGCGGCGCGGCGAGCTGACAGAGGCCGTGCAGCTGCTTGCCAAGGCTGCGGACATGGATCCGCGTGGCACCGATGCGCCCGCCAATCTCGCTCTGGCGCTGCATGGGCAGAAGGACTTGGCCAAGGCACTGGCCGCCAGCACACGCGCTGTGGCCGAGCGGCCCAATTCGGCTTTGGCTCATCGTGTCCATGCGCTGGTACTGAAGGCGGAAGGGCGGCTCGATGCGGCGATCAACCATCTGGGC
Source organism: uncultured Rhodospirillaceae bacterium (assembly GCA_964577475.1). GTDB lineage: Bacteria > Pseudomonadota > Alphaproteobacteria > Rhodospirillales > Magnetospirillaceae > JASHSH01. The sequence goes on along the minus strand of CAZNZI010000263.1, from coordinate 3,140 downwards.
CGTGCCTTGCAGCTCGAGCCGCAGTCAGCAGAGGCCTACAATCTTCTGGGCAATGCGCTGAAGGGTGTCGGGCGGCTGCGCGAATCCGTCGTGGCCTTCGATCGCGCCCTTGCCATCGAGCCCAATCGCGCCGATGCGCGTTTCAACCGCGCAACGGTTCTGCTCGTCACCGGCGATTTCAAGGAAGGCTGGGCCGAATATGAATGGCGCTGGGCTGCGCAAGGCTTCGCGCGCCGCTCCTTCCCGCAACCGGAATGGGATGGCAAACCGCTGGCCGGCCGAACGATCCTCGTCCACGCGGAGCAGGGGCTCGGCGATACGATCCAGTTCGCGCGCTATCTGACCGTGCTCTCTGACGCAGGTGGCCGTGTGGTTGCTGAGGTGCAGGCTGAACTGGTCGATCTCGTGCGCTCGATCAAAGGCGTGGCCGAAGTGGTCCCCGTCGGTCAGCCGCTGCCGGCCTTCGCCGTACACGCGCCGATGCTGAGCCTGCCGCGCCTGCTCGGTACCACGATGAGCAGCATTCCGGCCGATGCGCCTTACATGAAGGCGTCTGCCGGCTCCGGTTCGACACTGCCCGATCTGTCGCATGCGCCGGGTCTGAAAGTCGGACTTGTCTGGGCCGGCAATCCGGGCCATAGCGGCGACCGGTGGCGATCGATGCGGCTCGAGATGCTGAAGCCGTTGCTCGAAACCCCGGGCGTGACCTTCGTTTCGCTGCAAAAGGGCGATCCGGCCGCGCAATTGGCCGATGCCGAGGCCGCGATCATCGACGCCGGTGCGAGCCTGCAAAACTTTTCGGACACGGCCGCGCTGATCGATCAGCTCGACCTGGTGATTACAGTCGATACCGCGCCCGCCCATTGCGCCGGCGCACTTGGCGTTCCCGTCTGGGTGATGCTACCAACCTCGCCCGATTGGCGTTGGCTGCTCAATACGCCGCGCTCGCCCTGGTATCCGACGATGCGGCTCTATCGCCAAGACAAGCTCGACGATTGGTCGGGCGTGATCGCGCGGATCGGCAAGGATCTGGTCGATGAAGTGGCAGCCAAGCGCGGCCGCGTTGCTTCGGGCGCCGCTTCTCAGCTCGAAGTGGCCGATCAACCGGAAATCGCGAAGAACCGCAAGCCGGTCATCTTCAAATGGGGCATGTCGAGCTATTTCGGCTGGGGCGTCTACGGCATCAACCTCGTGATGAGCTGGGCCGAAGACAAGGACATCGTTCCAGTCTGCGCAACACCTTTCAACACCGACAATATCGTCCTCGATGCGATGCGCCGCCGGCGTATCGATCCCGAGCTCAAGGCTTCGCGCCGTTTGATCGACGGACTGTCGGCTCATCGCGATGGCAAGATCAACAGTTCGTCTCTCGTGCTGCATGGGCTGGGTAACCGGCTGACCGCGGTCACTTCGGCCCATGGCGTTGAGCTGGGTGGCGCGCGCAATATCGGCGTTCTGTTCATCGAAGACACCACGATCGATGATCAAGTCCGCGAGCGCGCCAAGAAATATGAGCTGCTGATTGCCGGTTCGACCTGGAACAAGGAAATCCTCGATAACGGCAATGTCGGCACGCCGGTCAAGGTTGTGCTGCAAGGCATCGACCGCACGCTGTTCCATCCGGCGCCGCGCAGCGGTCTGTTCAAGGACCGTTTCGTTGTCTTTTCAGGCGGCAAGCTCGAACATCGCAAGGGGCAGGATCTGGCTCTGCTGGCCTTCCGTGCTTTCGCCGAGCGCCACCCGGAAGCGTTGATGGTGACGGCGTGGCACAGCCCGTGGCCCGATCTCGCGCGTGCGCTGACCAGTAACAATCGGATCGCGCCCGTGCCGTTCAGCGGCGGCAAGGCAGACATCACGGGCTGGGCGGTGGCGAACGGCCTCTCCGCCGACAACTTCCTCGATCTCGGCCAAGTGCCCAATGCGCAGATGCCGACCATCCTGCGCGAATGCGACGCGGCATTGTTCACCAACCGGGGCGAGGGCGGAACGAATCTGGTGGCGATGGAATGCATGGCCTCGGGCGTGCCATGTATCCTCTCCGCCAACACCGGTCATCTCGATCTGATCAAGGACAACACCTGCATACCGCTGACGCGCCAGGGCAAGGTGCCCTCCAACGGTTCGTTCCAGACCGAAGGCTGGGGCGAGAGCGATGTGGAAGAGGCGGTTGAGGCGCTGGAGATGCTCTGGCGTGACCGCGAGCGTTCCCAGGCCATCGGGCAGGGCGGCGCCGCATTGTTGTCGGGCATGAGTTGGCCCGACCAGATGATGAAATTGAAGGAGGTCGTACTTCCCTATGTCCGCTGAGCCGGCCCACGTACCGCCGCCGTTTCCGAAGCTCACCGAGCTCGACCGGACGCGCATCAGTGCGATCAATCAGGTCTTGATCCAGGCCAGCTTCGCGCGCCGGGCCGAGATCAACGCCGAGATCCTGCGCCTTCATGGCCCAACCGTCGTCTACGGCCCGTTCAAGGGCACCAAGCTGCCGGAAGGCTCTTCGTGGGGCGAGGGAGAAATCACGCCGAAGATCCTCGGCTGCTACGAGGAAGAACTGCAACCGGCGATCGACAAAGCGCTGGCTCGCAATCCGGCGCGCGTCGTCAATGTGGGATGCGCGGAGGGCTATTACACCAATGGCCTCGCGCGGCGCCTGCCGTCGGCCAAGGTCTTCGCCTTCGACATTGATGAGGGAGCGCAAAAGCTTTGCCGGAGAATGGCCGATGCCAATGGTGTCGGCGAGCGTGTCATGGTGGAAGGCGCTTGCACGGCAGACCGACTGCGTGCGATGGGCGCTGACGGCACCCGTACGTTGATCGTGATGGATTGCGAAGGCGCCGAGCTGCATCTGCTCGATGCGGTGACCGCCGGTACGCTCAAGGATTGCGATCTGATCGTCGAATGCCATCCGTTCGAGGAAAAGAACATCGACCAGGTTTTGGCCGAGCGCTTCGCCGCGACCCACGACACCGAGATCATCGACGAAGGTGCCCGCAATCCGAGTCGATTTCGGGAATTGCGTATCTTGAACAGCATCGATCGCTGGCTGGCGATCTGCGAATTTCGTCCCTATCACATGAATTGGATCGCGTGCTGGAGCAAGACGTGATCCTTATGCTGCAAACCGGAGGCTGAAGTTCGAT
>CAZNZI010000262.1:0-4022 GCA_964577475.1 uncultured Rhodospirillaceae bacterium | reverse complement strand
GGAAATCATCAGAGCGGGTGTGATCCCGGCCTCGCAGATCATCCGCAACGCGCTCTACCGCCCCGAGATGAAGGATCTCGACGTGCCGGGGCAAGTCTACGTTCATATCGCCGGCATCGACATCGTGCGCGTGGCCGAGGGCGAGTTCTACGTCCTCGAGGATAATCTGCGCACGCCGTCGGGCGTCTCCTACATGCTGGAGAACCGCTCGGTGATGATGCGGCTGTTCCCGGCGCTCTTCCACGACAACCGCGTGGCACCCGTGGCGCATTACCCCGCCGAGTTGCTCCGCCGCCTGCGCTCGGTCGCACCGCCGATGGCCGACGCCAATCCGACCGTGGCCGTCATGACGCCCGGCCCCTACAACAGCGCCTATTTCGAACACGCCTTCCTGGCCGAGGAAATGGGCGTGGAGCTGGTCGAGGGCAAAGACCTGTTCGTGCGCGGCGACGCCGTGTGGATGCGCACCACCGAAGGCCCGCGCAAGGTCGACATCATCTATCGCCGGCTCGATGACAATTGCCTCGACCCGCTGGCCTTCGATCCCGACTGTACGCTGGGCGTGCCGGGCCTGCTCTCGGTCTATCGCAACGGCGGTGTGACCTTGGCGAATGCGGTCGGCACCGGCGTGGCCGACGACAAATCGACCTATCTCTTCGTGCCCGAGATCATCCGCTTCTATCTCGGCGAGGAACCGATCCTCAACAACGTGCCCACCTACCGTTGCGACCGCGAATCCGACCGCACCTTCGTGCTGGAGAATATCCACGAGCTGGTGGTGAAGGAGACGCAGGGCTCGGGCGGCTACGGCATGCTGGTCGGGCCGAAGGCGACCAAGGCCGAACATGAGAAGTTCCGGACGCTGATCGCGAACGATCCGGAGGGCTATATCGCACAACCCACATTGGCTCTGTCCACCTGCCCCACTTTCGTCGACGAAGGCGTGGCGCCGCGACACATCGATCTCCGGCCTTTCGTGCTGACCGGCAAGGACGGCATGGCGGTAGTGCCCGGCGGGCTGACGCGCGTGGCGCTGACCAGCGGTTCCCTGGTGGTCAATTCGTCGCAAGGCGGCGGCACCAAGGACACCTGGGTGCTGGAGGAGTGATGCTCAGCAGCACCGCCGAAAGCCTCTACTGGATGGGCCGCTATATCGAGCGCGCCGAGAACCTCGCGCGCATCATCGATGTCAGCCACCGCCTCGAGGCCCAGGGCCGCCTGCATGGCGGGACCGAGTCGGAATGGGGTGCCGTGCTCAAGATCCTGACGGCCGAGGCGCAATTCGGCGCCCGTTATTCGCGGGCGGATCAGGACAGCGTGACGGCCTTCGTCACCATCGACCAGGACAACCCGTCATCGATCTGGCGCTGCGTCTATGCGGCGCGCGAGAACGCGCGTGCTCTGCGTGCGACGATTTCCTCGGAACTGTGGGAATGCGTCAACTCCACCTGGCTCGGCCTGCGCGATCTCGACATGGCGGGTCTTCAGGCACGCGGCGCACGCGAGTTCTTCGATTGGGTCAAGGAACGGTCGCACCAGTTCCGTGGCGTCGCGCACGGTACGATGCTGCACAACGAGGCCTTCGCCTTCAACCGTGTCGGCACCTTCCTCGAACGCGCCGACAACACGTCCCGCCTGCTCGACACCAAATATCAGTTGCTGGCCGCCGACACCGGCGACGGCGCCAACGCCGATCCGGCCACCAGCTATTACGCATGGGGCGCCGTGCTGCGCGCGGTCAGCGCCTTCCGCGCCTATCACCAGGTCTACAAGGATGTGATCACCTCCGAGCGGGTCGCTGAGATGCTGGTCTTGCGCGCCGACATGCCGCGCAGCCTGCGGTTCTGCTTCGACAACGTCACGAGTCACCTTGAAAGCCTGAGCGGCGGGCGCCAATTGGAGTGCGAACGGCTCGCCGGCGAGTTTCGCGCGCGGTTGCGCTACGGGCGGATGGAAATGATTCTGGAAACCGGACTGCACGATTTCCTTGAAGAAGCGTCGAGCCGCATCGCCGCGATCGGTGTCCAGCTCTCACGCGACTTCATGATGACGGTATAGAGCGGGCCTATGCGCGTCGCCATCAGCCATGAGACCGTCTACCGCTACGCGACACCAGCCGACTTTTCGATCCAGTATCTGCGCCTGACGCCGCTTTCCGGCGTCACGCAGCGGGTGCTGAACTGGAAGCTGTTTGCACCCGTGCCGCTGATTCCCTGGACCGATGCTTTCGGCAACGCGGCCCATGTGCTGGTGATGGATCGCGCCCATGACGAGATCCGCGTCCAGGCGGTGGGTGAAGTCGAGATCGCCGACGGCGGCAAGCCGCTACTCTCCGACGGCGAGCCCCATGCGCCGGAACTTTATCTGCGTGAAACGAAGTTGACCGAAGCCGACGCCGCCGTGAAAGCCTTCGCGCAGAAATTCTCGGCCGGTTTCGCTGACGGTCCGCGCCCGGGCCTCGAAGGGCTGATGGGCGGTATCCGCGACGCCGTCGATTACAAGCCCGGCGTGACACATGTGGCGACCTCCGCCAGCCAGGCGCTGGGCGCAAGCGCCGGCGTCTGCCAGGATCACGCCCATCTGTTCGTCTCGTGCTGCCGCACGCTTGGCGTTCCCGCCCGCTATGTCAGCGGCTATCTGTGCACCGATATCGTCGGCGACGGCGGCATGGCCAGTCACGCCTGGGCCGAAGTCTGGGTCGACGGCGCGGGATGGTTGAGCTTCGACGTCGCCAACCGCATGTCGAATGCCAAGGCTCATGTGCGCGTGGCCGTCGGGCTCGATTATCTCGACGCGGCGCCAGTGCGAGGCATTCGCAGGGGCGGCCAAGGCGAGGAACTCGACGTCGAAGTGCTGGTCGGCGATGCGCGCCAGGCAAAATCCGAATTGGAAAAATTAAAGAAAGTGCAGCAGCAATAGGCTGAATCGAACGGCCACCCCGGCGCCATCACATTTCCCATGGATCGCAGTCCCGAAAACGCGCGGCGTTCCATGGCTCTCGATACGTACAAATCCTGATGCAGTCGTCATAGTGGCGAACCGGCCCCTGCGCTACTATCGGGCTTAGGGAGAGGATTGCGGCGCGGGCTGGAGGACTCGCAACGTGTCCGGCGTTTCCGGTCCGGTGGGATCTTGATGCAACTGTCCGTTTACGACGAGCTGTCGAAGTGGCTTCTGCTGCTTGGGCAGAACGTTGCCTTTTCCATGATATCCGTCGTCATCGTTGCCATGATCAGACCGTGGCTCGAGGCGCAGCGCGCCGGGGTGACCGCCGCGATCCTGGGAATTCTGTTCGGGCTCAGCGCCGTCATCTCCATGCAATTTCCGGTCGTTTTCGCCGGCGTGCTGATCGACATGCGGAATGTTTTCATTCTGGTCGGCAGCCTCTCGGGCGGACCGATCGCCGCCGCGATCATCGCCGCGATGACGATTCCCTACCGCCTTTCGATCGGGGGCCCCGGCACGATCATCGGGGTCAGCGCCGTGGTGATCTCAAGCACCGTGGGGCTGACGGTCCGCCGCCGCTTCGGCCACCGCGTCCGCGACTTCGGCGTCCCGCAGTTGCTTCTGATTGGCCTGATCACGGCAGGGCTGATTCAGGGCCTGGGCCGGATATTGGCGTATAGCCGCGCCCTGCCGCCGCTTCCGATCCACGTGACTGTCGCCATAGCCATCGTGTTCCCGGTCGCCGTCACGTTCCTCGGCTTGGCGATCAATATGGTCCGCTACAGCGTCCTGCAGCGATCGCAGGCCTTGGCCGCGGCCGAATTGCGCAAGCGCGACGAACAGTTGCGTATCGGGCGCGAACATCTGGCGCGCGCGCAGGACGTCGGTCAGATCGGCAGTGTCGAGGTCGATATCGCTTCGGCAACCGGCATCTGGTCGGATCAGATGTACCGCCTGCTGGGACTGCCGCAGGACGGCGATACATCGTTCGAGCGGTTTCTGTCCGCGATCCATCCCGACGACCGCTGGCATATCCAGGAAGACCGGGCCGCCTTGGAGCGCGGCCAGCCGCTGGC
>CAZNZI010000261.1:0-1679 GCA_964577475.1 uncultured Rhodospirillaceae bacterium | reverse complement strand
GTGGTGGCCGAGGATCGCGGTGCGCACACGCTCAAGGGGATCGTCGAGCCCGTCACGCTTTTCCGTGTTGTGCGCGTCAGCGGCGTAGGAAAGCGGCACCGGTCCGGGGGCGCGGCGCTGGTCGGCCGCGACGAGGAGCTGGGCCAATTGCGCCGCCGTTGGGAGCGGACATTGGCCGGCAGCAGCCAGTTCGTGCTGGTCACCGGCGAGCCGGGCCTGGGCAAGTCGCGGCTGATCGAAGAGTTGCAGGCTGCCGTGACCCGGACGCCGCACAGTTGGGTCGAATGGACCTGTTCGCAACTGATGCAGAACACGCCGTTCCAGCCGCTGATCGAATGGGTCTACCAGCGCTTTGGCGGACCGGAAGCCGACCAGAGCCAGCGGCTCGACGCCTTGGTGTCGGTGCTGCGCGCGATGAAGATCGATCCGATGGAGATGATCCCGGTCGTAGCGCCTCTGTTCGGCTTGACCCTGCCGGCCGAGTTCGCCTCGGGCGCGGGCGGCCAGGCGGTCGTGCGCGGCCGTCTCCTGGCGACGCTCGCCGGCTGGTTCACGGCGGCGGCACGGACGCAGCCTCTGATCATGGTGGTCGAGGATCTGCATTGGTCCGATCCGTCGACCGTCGATCTGATCCGTGCCCTGGCCGATCAGACTCTGTCGGCACCGCTGCTGCTGGTGGCGACCGCGCGGCCCGAATTCAAGCCGGCCTGGACCAGCCGCGGCCATCATACGCAGATCATCCTGTCGCCGCTGGGACATGACGACGCAGGGCGCATCGTCCGCGAGATCGTGGCGCGACACGGTTTGCCTGCGGAAGCGGTGGATGCGGTGATCGAGCGCACCGGTGGCGTGCCTCTGTTCCTGGAAGAGGTGACGCGGCTTCTGGTCGATCAGAGCCAGGGCAACGCCGTGCAGGCGATTCCCGAGACGCTTGCGGCATCGTTGAGTGCGCGTCTCGACCGTCTGGGGCCGGCGCGCGAGGTGGCGCAGGTCGGCGCGGTGCTGGGCCGCGACTTTTCCTGGACGGCCTTGCGGGCCGTGCTGGCCTGGGCGATGACTCGCTGCGCCAGGCGCTCGATCGTCTGGTCGAGGCCGGATTGCTGCAGGCCGATGGCGCGCCGGATGCGCATTACCGGTTCAAGCACGCTCTGATCCAGGAGGCGGCCTATGAGGGCTTGCTGAAAAGCCGGCGGCAGAAGCTTCACGCCGAGGCCGCGTCGGTACTGGGTTCCGATCCCGCATTTTTCGAGCGTGCACCCGAGGTGCTGGCCCATCACCACGCGCGCGGCGGCAACGCGGCGCTGGCCAGCATTCAGTGGGAGCGCGCCGGCGACAACGCGGTTGCCCGGTCGCGCTATGCCGAGGCCGTCAACGCCTATCAGGCCGCGATCGATTTGCTCGCCCGCGACGAAACCGAAACCGAAGCGCGGCAGCGGCGGCTGACGCTGCTGTTGAAACTGGGGCCGGCGATCGGCGTGGTGAAGGGCACCGGCACGCCCGCGGCCCAGCCTGCCTTTGATCGCGCTTACGAACTCAGCCGGTCTCTGGGCGAAGACCGGGCGCAGTTCAAAGCCGCGTGGGGGCTTTGGCTGATCAGCGCCGGCAAGAACGACCACTGGGCCGCTGCGACGCGCGCCGAGGACTTGGTGGCGCTGGGGCGGCAGATCGGCGACGAAGAC
>CAZNZI010000260.1:0-2950 GCA_964577475.1 uncultured Rhodospirillaceae bacterium | reverse complement strand
CACAGGCGCGTCGCGTTCTCGGATTCGATGCCGCTGACCGTTTGCAGGTTGCCGAGATTATCGGCGCTGAGATTGTGTCCGTGCAGTTGGAGCGCGCTGACATTGAAGGTGACGCCGTCCCAGCCGAAAGCCTTGCTGGTGTCGATCTGCACGCTTGCCGTCGTGAGACCGTCATAGGCCCAGCCCTTCTGATTGCCACCCGAGATATTGCCCAGGATTTCGCTGGTCTCGGTCAGACCGAAACTGATGCCTTTATTGGCAAGGCTGGTCCGCAACCCGCCCATGTCACCCAACAGATTGGCGCGAGACTGGCCGAACAGGCCGGTGAAGAAACTGGGGTCGCTGTTATCGCTGGCGGTGAGGTCGGCCGCCATAACGGGCGATGCGCCGAGCGCCACCACGCTGCAAACCGCCGCGAGGGCACGTTTCTTCAAGGAAAGCCGACGAACCGGCATCGGGACACTCCATTTGTAAAAATTGCGAGCAGGCGCAACGGATAAGGGCGGCCACCGCAGAACCTCCGCGGCACCAAGCAGTCTCTGTGTTCGTGATTTTTATGCGACTGACTCGCAGTTGCAAAGCAAATAATAATGATTCTCAGAAAATAGAACTGAGCGACCGGAAAATGGAACCCGGCCGCTCTCAGGCTCAGGCGGCATAGGGAAAATTCTTAGGGGCGCATCGGAACGCGGCCAACGCGCCCATAGAAAAAGGCGCCGCACCAGGGCGCGGCGCCCTTTCCCCCACCCCACCTCGAAACTTATTTCGCGGTCAGCTTCGTCTTGGATTCGTCCTCGTGATACTCGTCGTAGAGCTCGTAGGTGCCGGGCTTCAGCGGACCGATCGTCACGGTGACCGTTTTGCCGGGCGGGATCACCTTCTCGAGCTTGAAGTCGCCGCTTTCGATCTCGGCTGGCGAATCGTCCATATTGGTCGCCGTCACCTTCACCCGCTTGCCGGCGGGCACCACCGGCTCCAGCGGATCGAATTTGTGGTTCTACAGGGTGAGGGTCAGCGTCGCCTAATCGGCCGCCGCCGCAATCGTGGTCAAACCACCAACCAGACCCAGCGCGACGACGGCTCCCATGAAACCAAAACGAATGTTCATCACTGCTCCTATCTTCACTGCTGGGTCGTCGCGCCGGCAGACGACACGTCCGCCTCGACCTTCACGCCGGCGGCGGCGACCAATTTGCGCAACGCATCGAAGTGAGCTGCACGTACCTCGGGATTGAACAGCGACCACGGCTCGGCCGCCTGCAGAACCGGCTCGGCGGCGGCGAGCTGGGCGCGGAAATCGGCGTAGTGCTTTTCGGCGGCGGCATAGTCGTTTGCTTCGGCCGCGATCGCGACGCTCCGCAGCGCGAGCACGAGATCACCGGCGGCGGCGCGCGCCTTTATCCGCTCGGCGTGTCCGCCTTGCACACTGGTGTCCTTGCGCGATGGAAAGAATTCTGCCAGTTCGCGCAGTTCGACGGTCACGGTATTGGCCGTCAGCTCGATCACCGGCTTGTCGTGAGCAGGGATCGCGACCCCCAAGACACTGGTGAAGCGCGTTGCTTCTTCGAGTTCGAGCGCAACGCTGTCCTTGGTCACGGGATCGTCCGCATCGCCAACCGCATTGAGATAGGCAACCAGGTCCGTATGGTCCTGCTCGGTGAGGCCCAGCTTGTAGGCATGGTCGAAATAATTGACCACCTGCTCATAGGTGGTGAAGCGCCCGTCATGGAAGTAGGGCGCGTTGAGATTGGCGTTGCGCAGCGTCTTGGTCTTGAACAGGCCGCCCGAACCGATGTCGTGCTGCTTGTGATCGACGAAGGCCGCCGAAGGATCGTGGCAGGCCGCACAGCTCAGGCCCGGGTGATTCGGAAACGGCTTGTTGAACAGAGCTTCGCCACGCTTCTCCGGCTCGCTCGCGCCCTCGGCCAGACGTCCGTCGGAAGCCAGGCGCTTGTTGGGCAGGAAATCGATGTCCTGGATATAAGCGACCAGCCCGTCGAGGATCGCGGGGCTCGGCTCGTCGCCCGCGAATTCATTGACGATCACGTTGCGCACGAAATCGCGCAGCGAGGCTAGGCGCCCGTCATGGCCGTAGGGGAACAGATAACGCGCCCCGCGCAGGCTGGGCGGCGTCACCGGATCGAGGATCTCGTTATTGGCCTTCGGCTGGAACAGCGCACTGGTGGTGTCGAAATTGCCCGGATGGGTCGAGAGGCCGGGGAAAAAGAGTTTCGGATTCCCCGCGCCGCTCTGGTGGCAGGTATTGCAGCTGATATTCGCCTGACGCGCCAGCCCGCCGAAGATCGAGGGCGAACTGAATGCCATATCGCCGAGATTGACGAGGTAGGAATGCGTCCCACCACCCGCATCGCTGCGGAAAATCTCGGTCGGCTGTTCGACCGCTTCATCGTTCAATTCGGTGCCCACGGGCAACAGACCGGTATCGGCGGTGACGGGAAACGCCCCCGCTTTGTCGGCCGCTGCAAAAGCCAACAGCGCCAGCCCCGCAAAAAGGGCCGGCGCCGCCGCACAGAAAGTCAGTCTGGGTCGCGTCACGTCGATCCTTCGTCAGTCTCCGAGCTTCGGCTTTTCAAGGCCAAGCTTCTCGGCGGCCGTCTGGAATTCGACGGCCAGTTCCTCGCCACCGGTGCGCAGCTTCTCCTGGTCGAGATGCTTGAAGTCGGCGGTCTTCTTCACCATCCCCAACAGACCATCGACCTTCGCCTCGAGCTTCTTGGCGAATTTAGCATCCTTCGCCTTCAAAGGCTTCTCGAACACGTTGTCGAAAGCCGCGTCGATGCCGATCAGGTTGTTCTTGATGTCGGTGAGCGATGTGCCGGCGAATTGCGACTCGCCGCCCTTCGACTTGTTCTCACCCACTTCATAGGCGAGGCCCGCCGTGCCGTTCATCAGGCCCTGGGCGGTGAACTGGAAGTCCTTCGCCTTCAGC
>CAZNZI010000259.1:0-4631 GCA_964577475.1 uncultured Rhodospirillaceae bacterium | reverse complement strand
GGCCGAGCGCGATCGCGCCGCCGTCGATATTGACCTTCTCCTCGTTCAGCTTCAGGTCGCGCATGCAGGCGAGCGCCTGGGAGGCGAAGGCTTCGTTGAGCTCAATCACGTCCAGCTTGTCAGCCGTGATGCCGGCGCGGTCGAGCGCCTTCTTACTGGCGGCTACCGGGCCGATGCCCATGATCTCAGGTGCGCAACCGGCCACAGCGACGCTCTTCACGCGGGCCAGCGGCTGCAAACCATGCTTCTCGGCATAGTGGGCGCTGCAGATCAGCACGGCAGCGGCGCCGTCGGTCAGCGGCGAGGACGTCCCCGCCGTCACCGTGCCGTTGACGTCGAAAGCGGGCTTCAAATCGGCCAGCACTTCCGCCGTGGTCTCAGGACGGATGCAGCCGTCCTTTTCGACGACGCGATTGCCCTGCTTAATGGCGATGATCTCGTCCTTGAGACGGCCTTCGGCCTGAGCGGCTGCTGCCTTCTTGTGGCTGGCAACGGCGAAGCGCTCCTGCTCGGCGCGGCTGATATTCCATTTCGCGGCCACGTTCTCGGCCGTGTCGCCCATGCCCATATAGGCGCCGGCGATCTGCTCGGCCAATTTCGGGTTCGGCATCGGATTGAAACCCATCATCGGCACGCGGGTCATGCTTTCGATACCGGCACAGATAAAGGCGTCGCCCGCGCCCATCATGATCGCGCCGGCCGCAGTGTGGACGGATTGCATCGACGAGCCGCAGAAGCGATTGATTGTCGCCCCCGCCACACTGATCGGCAGGCCAGCCAACAGGCCGACGAGGCGCGCCATGTTCAGCCCCTGCTCGCCTTCCGGGAAGGCGCAACCGAGGAGAAGATCTTCGATCTGGCTTGCGTCGATCTTGGTGCGCTCGACCAGGCCCTTCACCACTTGGGCTGCGATGTCGTCGGGACGGACACCGGCGAGTTCGCCCTTCTTCGCGGTCGTGAACGGCGAGCGGGCAAAAGCAGCAAGAACAACGGCAGTCATGGGTCTGTCTCCTCGTCAGAATGGATATCGCGATCGGCTTACGCGCGGATCGCGGATGGGGTTTTCAGCGCCTGCTGCGCCTGGTTACGGATATCGATCAGCTCGGCCAGCGTCTCTTCCAGCGCTTGGCGCTGTTTCTCGAGGCGCGCGATGCGCTCATTGACGGCGGCTGTCAGCACGTGAAGCTGTTCGATCTGTGCGTGGTCGTGATCGTAGAGGTCGAGATAGTCCTTGATCTCGCGCAAGGTGAAACCGAGGCGCTTGCCGCGCAGAATGATGATCATCCGCGCCCGGTCGCGCTTGGAATAGATGCGCGTAGTGCCGGCGCGCTGCGGCGAAACCAGACCGCGGTCTTCGTAGAAGCGCAAAGTGCGCGTGGTGATGTCGAGTTCCTTGGCGAGTTCGGCGACGGAATAGAGCTTCTCCGCCCGCGGCGCACCCTTGGCGTCTTTCAAGCCGACGACTGCCGTATCCCCGCTCATGCCGCCTGATCCTTCTTCGCTTTGTTCCGTTCCGCCTCTTCCTGCGCCAAAGCACGGCGCAGGATTTTGCCCACCGTGCTTTTCGGCAGGCTGTCGCGGATTTCGATTTCGCGCGGGATTTCCATCTTGGAAATCTGACCGCGCAGAAATGCCATGATCTCGTCGGCCGTCGCGGTCGCACCCGGACGGAGCTGCACGAAAGCCTTGGGCGCCTCGCCGCGATATTGGTCCTTCACGCCGATCACCGCCGCTTCCAGCACCGCCGGATGCTTGTAGAGCGCTTCCTCGATCGTGCGCGGATAGACGTTGAAGCCTGAACAGATGATCAAGTCTTTAAGGCGATCCACCAGAAACAGAAAGCCGTCGGCGTCGATGTAGCCGACATCGCCGGTCCGCAGCGCGCCGTCGATCATCACACGCGCCGTCTCGTCGGGGCGGTTCCAATAGCCAGCCATCACTTGCGGACCGCGAATGCAGACCTCGCCCGTCTCGCCTTGCGGCAGGACCTTTGACGGATCGTCGATCGAACGGATTTCGATCTTGGTTCCTGCGATCGGTACGCCAACCGAGCCGGATTTGCCGGCCGTGCCGGGCGGATTGATCGTCACCACCGGCGAAGCCTCGGAAAGGCCATAGCCCTCGACCAAAGTGCAGCCGGTCAGCTTCTCGAAGCGCACGCGCACCTCGTCGGGCAACGGCGCGCCACCGGACAGGCAGATGCGGATCGAAGAGAGATCGACACCCTTGGCTTTATCGGCCGCATTGGCTATCGCTGTGTAGAGCGTCGGCACCCCAGGCGCCATGCTCGGTTTGCGGCGTGTGATCGTCTTCATCAGCATATCGAGATCGAGCCGTGGCAGCAGCAGCATCTCAGCACCACACGCGACGCTGATCAGCATCACGACCGTCATAGCGAAGACGTGAAACAGCGGCAGGATGCCCAACACGCGCTCATCGCCCGGCGCGTATTCCGGAATCCAGCGCACGAGCTGTTGTACCTGGATCGTGAGATTGGCGTGAGTCAGCACGGCAGCCTTTGGCACGCCCGTCGTGCCGCCCGTGTATTGCAGCACCGCCGGCGCACTGGGGTCGACCGCGACCGGCTCAGGCGCAACGGTCGTAGCAGTCAGGGTTTCGAAGGTCGAGTGCCGCGCGTCGGGCTGAACTCTCGCCAGTGTCTTGTGCTTGAGCACCGAGAAAGCCATGCCCTTCAGTGCCGGCATCGCCTTGCCCAGCGGACAGACCACGATGTGCTGAAGCATACCGCCAGAGAATTGCGCCGCGACCTTGTTGTAATGGTCCGCCAGGTCGAGCACGAACATGAGGCGCGTACCCGAATCCTGCACCTGATGGCGCACCTCGGGCTCGGCATAGAGCGGGTTGTAGTTCACGACCACACCGCCCGCCCTTAGGATCGCGAAGAACGCGATCACCGAATAGGGTGTGTTGGGCAGAAAGAGACCGACGCGCGTTCCCTTCTCGACGCCCAGCTTCTGCAAACCGGCCGCAACCCTATCGACCTGGCCGCGCAACGCGCCATACGTGAAGCGCCGGCCGAGGAAGTCGATAGCCGCGGCGTTACTAAAACGGCTCGCGGCCTCGTCGAACAAGGACGAGAGCAGTCCTGGCACCAAGGGCGCATCGAAAGGGACGGGCGTAACTGTCGCCGACATTCCGAACGTCTCCCGAATCCGGATTTGGCATCCGCTTATCCGGAAGACTGTCACGCATTGACGTATACGTCAACTTATAACCCTTTAGGTTATAACCCCTCTACTCTTTCACGAAAAAGACGGGGAATCCCCGGCGCTTAAAGGCACTTTTCAGCATCACACCATCGGCGTCATACCAAAGGTCCCACTTCAGATCGCCGCTGATCTTGTAGTGCTGCGTGTCGAAGGCCCTCTGGCCGATGGTGATTTTGTCAGGGCCTTTGTCTTCGACGGTGGTCTTCAGCAGTTCGAAATCCGCGATATCAAAGAAGACCTGATTTTTGACCAGCGCCCGGGCCCAGATCGTGAAGGGCAACACATCGCCGGGAATTTTCTTTGTCTTCCCGTCAACATTGCCCACCAATGCATCGCCGTCGCGATGGATCGAGAAGTGGTGCTTGGTACCGTCGTCGTCGGTGGTCGACTCGACGCTTTGGACCATACCGTTTTTCCAAATCTCGGTACGGTCGTGGTCGTAATGGAACTTCAGGAACAACACGTTCACGATGGTATGGGTATGGACTTTCACCGTGGTGACGTCACCCTCCTTGGTGATCGTATAGACATCGTGACCGACCGGGTCGCTTTCCTTGTAGATCGTGTAGTCGCGGATTTCGGCTTGTGCCGCAGCGGCAAAACCGATGGTGGCGACAAAGGCCAGGGCGCCCAGCCCCCCGAAGCGAATCGCCTTCATGCGCCGAGCGATGTGGCCAGTTTCATGGCGACGCCCATCGAGCCCGAAATCTTCAATTTGCCGAGCGTATAGGCGAGCATCGGATCGAGACTGCCGTCGAGCAGCTTCAACATGGTCGCGCCGCTGGCCTTGATAGTGCATGCGGCATCCGCATCCTCGTCGACCAATTTCGCCACGGGGCCGGTGGCGTCGACCACGTATTTCCCGTCCGCTCCAAAATCGAACGCGATGACCGCTCCCAAACCGCCCAGACGCGGCATCGCGACCTTCAACCGCTCTTCCAGAGTCTCGTCAGACAAAACCATCTCCCCCGAAAAAAGGTCGGTGATGGTAGGCGGCTAACGTAGCGCGGTCCAGCCGCCACTCTGTGACAGTAAATTGATTTCAAACTATCGTTGCCAGATGCCAAATGCAGTTTTATGGTTTCAGAAATATGTTAATTGGAGATATTCCCATGAACTCAGCTGTACAAACCGCCTCCGGCGGCACGGTGCACAATTCGACGGGAGGGTGGGGCGATCTCTGGCGCAAAGAGGATTGGTGGGCGATCTGGATCGGTCTCGGTCTGTTGATCGCTGCCCTGTTGTTCTTCGCGGGCAACTCGACCGGACTGAAATGGATCGCCGTCTCGCCCGCGAAATGGGCCGACTTCGGCCAGCTTGGCGACTTTTATGCCGCCAATTGGGGAAGGTTTGTCGCGCAGCTGATCTTGTGGGTGCTGCTCTTCGGGGCGGCGGGATCGG
>CAZNZI010000258.1:0-7949 GCA_964577475.1 uncultured Rhodospirillaceae bacterium | reverse complement strand
TTGCTGGCGTGGTGGGTGAGCATCTGCGCCACGGTCCAGTACATCTCCTTGAAGTTCCCGCGGCTCACCCGGAAGTCGCCGTGTCCCTGCTCCCGCATCGCCTTGGTGCTGAGGAGCACCTCGAGGGTGACGTCGATCCCGCCCTGCTTCGCGTCGTCCGCGTCATCCAGATAGTCCAGTGGCTGGGGGTCCTGCGCAGGCCTGGAGGTCCGCGCCACCCGGAACGGCGCCAGGGCATCCATCGTCACGATCCAGGGCGAGATCGTGGTGAGGAAGTTCTTGGCCAGGAACGGACCGAGCGGCTGGTATTCCCAGCCCTGAACGTCGCGCGCCGACCAGTCGTTGAGCAGACAGAAGCCGGCAATGTGATCGGCGGCATCGGCGATCGCGACCGGCTCGCCCAGCCCATTGCCGGGCCCGATCCAGATACCGAGCTCCAGTTCGAAATCGAGATTGCGCGACGGCCCGAAACTGGGCTCGGTCTCGTTGGCCGGTTTGCGCTGGCCGTTGGGGCGCCGCACAGGCGTGCCGGAGGGCCGCACCGACGACGCGCGGCCGTGATAGCCGATCGGCACGTGCTTGTAGTTAGGCAGCAGCGGATTGTCGGGCCGCATCAGCTTGCCGACATTGGTGGCGTGGTGGATGCCGGCGTAGAAGTCGGTGTAGTCGCCGATGGCGATCGGCAATTCCATATGACAGTCCGGCGCGTAATGCAGCAGCAGCGGACGCTCAGGCGCATTGGCATCGAGCAGATCGGCGAGCGCATGACGCAGCGCGACGCGCGCTTCGCGCCCCATCGCCAGAAGCGGATTGAGCGACGCGCCGGCAGCCGCCTCGGCGGCGGCCAGTGCGGTGCCCCGCAGCACATCAAGGTCAAGCACCGCATGAAGATCGAGGATCATGTCACCGATGGCGATGCCGCCGCGCGGCCCCTGTTCGGGTGGCACGAATACACCGAGAGGCAGATTCTGGATCGGAAAGTCGGAATGCCCGTTGGCGGAGGTGACCCAGCTCCTGCGCTTGGGATCGTGGGTGGCGTCGAGAGTCACGTAGCGGGACCTTTGAACAGTTTCGGCAACCCATTCCAGCACGAATCGTAGTCGGGTTGAAGGTTGGGCGCGTCCATCGCCAGTTTGGTGGGCCGGATGACCTTGCTGCTTTCGAACATGAAGGCCATCGTGTCCTCGATCTTGTGCGGCTTCAACTCGGCCGCCATGGCGCGTTGCGTCGTCCCGGCATCGGGACCATGGGCGCTCATCCGGTTGTGAAGCGAGATTCCGCCCGGCGTGAAACCCTCCGCCTTCGCGTCGTACTGCCCATGGATCAGGCCCATAAACTCGTTCATCACATTGCGGTGGAACCACGGCGGCCGGAACGTATTCTCGCCCACCAGCCAGCGCGGCGGGAAGATCACGAAATCGACATTCGCCATACCCGGCACCGATGTCGGCGCGGTGAGCACGGTGAAGATCGACGGATCGGGATGGTCGTAGCTGATCGTGCCGATCGTGTTGAAGCGCGTGAGATCGTATTTGTAGGGCGCATTGCTACCGTGCCATGCGACGACATCGAGCGGTGAATGGTCGAGGGCCGTCGACCACAACGTGCCCTCGAACTTCTGCACCAGCCCGACCGGCTCGTCCCTATCCTCGTACCAGGCGACCGGCGTCTGGAAATCGCGCGGGTTGGCGAGCCCGTTGGAACCGATCGGGCCGAGATCGGGCAGCCGGAACGGCGCGCCGTGGTTCTCGCAGATATAGCCGCGCGCTTCTTTGTCGAGCAGCAGCACCCGAAACTTGAGCCCGCGCGGGATGACGGCCACTTCGCGCGGCGCAAGGTCGATGCGTCCGCATTCCGTCTCCAGCCGCAGGGCGCCGAGCTGGGGAACGATCAGAAGCTCGCCATCGGCATCATAGAATACGCGATCCATCGATCTGTTGGCGGCGTAGACATGGGCCGTCATACCGTCATTCGCCGCCACCGCGATCAGCCCCGCTACGAAATCGGTCGGCTGGCTGGGCAACGGGAACGGATTCCAGCGCAGCCGGTTCGGATTGGGATCGGCCAAACTGAGGCCCAGACTCCCCTGCCCGATCCGCTTGAACGCGCCGTGAGCCGCCGAGGGCCGGATGCGATAGAACCAGGTGCGCCGCTGTTCCTTGCGCGGCATGGTGAAGGCCGTGCCCGAGAACTGTTCGGTATAAAGACCGAGCGGTGCCCGCTGCGGTGAATTGCGCCCGTCGGGCAGCGCGCCGGGCAATGCCTCGGTGGCGAACTCATTACCGAATCCGGTGAGATAGTCGAGCAGCTTGGTTTTCGAGGTGACGTTCACGATCCGCCTCCCTGAGCGATGCCGCTTTTACGCCTCAGCCGACTTCATCGGCGTGCCCTTTTCCAGCGCCTGCCACATCTCGACGTCGCGCTCGGCGGTCCAGATGCGCGGCTTATCGAGACCGCGCGCCTCGTCGCTGGCGCGAGTCACGTTGAAGGGCATGCAGTGATCGAAGATGACCCAGTGCCCGTATTTCGGGCGAAGCGTGGCCATTGCCTCGTCGTAGACAGATTTCAGGTCTTTACTCTTGCCTGCACCGGCCTTCACGGCGGCATAAAGTTCCGAGGTGAAAGCGATGGTGCCGTCGATGGCTTCGAGCGACTCCTTCGCGTTCATCAGACTGCGGCCACGACCCGGTACCAGCTTATCCGGGTTCAACGCCTTGATACCGGCCAGCGTCTGCGGCCAGTCGGCGAAATGCGCGTCGCCGCAATAGGGCGTGGCGCCGAATTCGACCGTATCGCCGGAAAACAGCACCCGCTCCTTCGGCAGCCAGACAACCGTATCGCCCGCCGTATGCGAACGGCCGGCATGGATGATCTGCACCTCGCGCTTGCCCAGCCAGAGCGTCATGCGCTTCTCGAAGGTGATCGTCGGCCAGGTCAGGCCCGGGATCGTGTCGCGGCCGCGGAACAGGCGCGGAAACCGGCCGATCTCGCTGTCCATATCCTGCTGGCCACGCTCGACGATCAGGTCCCGCGTCGCCTTGGACGAGATCACCTCGGCGCCTTCGTAGGCCGCGGCACCCAACACCCGCACGGCGTGGTAGTGCGACAGCACGATATGCTTGATCGGCCTGTCGGTGATCTTGCGGATACGGTCGATCACGTCCTGTGCCATGGCGGGCGTCGCCTGGGTATCGACCACCAGCACCGAATCGTCGCCGATCACCACGCCGGAATTGGGATCGCCCTCGGCCGTATAGCCATAGAGTCCCGGGCCCAACTCGTCGAAGGAGATCTTCTTATCGGCCAGGTCGTTGGTGCTTGCGAAACTTGCCATCGTGAACTCCCTTATTTCGGCTGGACCGCGTCGGGATGGGCCTTCTTGAACGCGCTGAGCACGTTGCAGGCCGCATCGGCGCGGACGATCTTGGGAAACTTGTCGAGCGGCACATTGAACCGGCGCGCGTTGAACACCTGCGGCACCAGCGCGACATCGGCCAGACTCGGCCGGTCGCCGAAACAGAACGACGTGCCTTCGATCAACTGCTCGATCGCTTCGAAGCCGGCCGTGATCCAATGGGCATACCAACTGTTGATCGCCGCATCGTCCGCATTGAATTGCTCGCGCAGCCGTTTCTGTAGGCCCGAATTGTTGGCCGGGTGAATATCGCTGATGACGATGTTCGAGACGGCGCGGATGCGTTGCCGGTGCAACGCATTGCCGGGCAGCAACGGCGGCTGAGGATAAAGCTCCTCCAGCCATTCGAGGATGGCGAGCGACTGGATCAGGATGGAGCCGTCTTCGAGCTGGAGCGATGGCAGGCGCCGCTGCGGGTTGATCGCCCGGTAGGCGTCCTTCAGATGCTCGCCGCCATCGCGCAGCATATGGACCTCGACAGACTCGTAATCGATGCCCTTGAGGTTCAGCGCGATGCGCACGCGATAGGCCGCGGAGGACCGATAATAGTCGTAGAGCTTCATTTGGCCGCTCCCATCCCTTCCCGCGCCTTCTGCATCGCCGCACGCAACACCTCGGCATCGCCGACCTGGTTGGCCAACAAGAGGATCAGCCTCGCGTTGACCAGCAGACTCTGCTCCGGTGTCAGATCGCGATGCATCTCGATCAACGCCTCGTAAATATCGTCCGGCGCGGCGATATTGGATTCCATGTTCAATGTTCCCATCGCCGCCTCACGCATGGCCCGTGGCGCGCGACAGGGCCGCGCTGACGCATTTCGGATCGAATCGCCGCCACCGCGCACAAACATGTTGGTCGGGACGGAACAGATAGGTGGTCTCGGGTTGCGCATCGAGCCGTTGGGCGAGCAACCCCTCATTATCCTCGACCACGGTCGCGCCCGCGATCTCCGCGCGCAACGCGCCCTTGGGCAGAACGATCAGTGCTGCCGTATCGCCACCAAGCCCCTTGGGCATGCCATTGGCGCCGGCGAAATACACGGTGGTGAATTGTCCACCCAGCAGATGCAGGAACCACGCCTTGCGGTTGCCCGCCATCAGCGGTGCATCGGTGGCCGCGGCGCCCGGCGCAAGGCCGCCCGCAAACGAGTCGGCATCCGGTGTATTGAGCGGTGTATCCTTCAACGTGGTCGCAACCGATAGCCGTCCACTGTTCACCATCCGCCGCGCGAAGGCGCAATCCTTGGCCAAGGTGAGCACCGCATTACGGAAGGCACGGCTGACCTCGTTCTTGGGCGTGATGAAATCGGTGCTGCGGGTCGAATTGAGAATGTTCTCATCGGCCGCGTATTCCCGCTCGCTCGCATAGGTGTCGAGCAGATTATCGGGGGCCTTGCCGCCGAGCACGAGGGACAGTTTCCACGCGAGATTGTCGGCATCCTGCACACCGCTATTCGCCCCACGCGCACCGAAGGGCGAGACCGCATGGGCGGCATCACCCGCGAACAACACGCGGCCATGGCGGAACTTGCGCATGCGCAGACAGGAGAAGGTGTAGATGCTGACCCAGACCAGCGAGAATTCGACATCGTCGCCCAGCATCGCCTTGATGCGCGGGATCACCCGCTCCGGCTGGCGCTCGGCCACCGGGTCGGCGTCCCAGCCGAGCTGAAAGTCGATCCGCCACACGTCGTCGGGCTGCTTGTGGAGAAGCGCCGACTGATTGCGGTGGAACGGCGGATCGAACCAGAACCAGCGCTCGGTCGGGAAGGCCGCCTTCATCTTCACATCGGCGATCAGGAAACGGTCGCGGAAGGTCTGGCCGTGGCTCTCCAAGTCCATTGCCGCGCGGATGCCGCTGCGCGCGCCGTCGGCGGCGACCAGGTAATCGCACTGCGCGTCATAGGGCCCGTCGGGCGTGTCGATGGTCAGTGTGACGCCCCGCTCATCTTGCGTCAGTGCCGTCACCTTGTTCTTCCAGCGAATCTCCAAATTGGGCAATTGCAGCGCGCGGTCGAGCAACATGCCTTCGACATAGTACTGCTGGAGGTTGATGAAGGCCGGACGGTGATGGGCAGGTTCCGGCAGCAGATTGAAGCTGTAGATCAGTTCGTCGCGGAAGAAGACCTTGCCGACCTGCCAGCTGACCCCCTTCTCGACCATCGGATCGCCGCAGCCCAGCCGGTCGAAGATTTCGAGCGACCGTTTGGCGAAGCAGATGGCACGCGAACCGGATGAAAGCTTGCCGTCATCGTCGAGCAGCAGCACAGGTTGGCCGCGCTGAGCCAAATCGATCGCCGCCGCCAGCCCGACCGGACCGGCACCGACCACGATCACGGGATGACGGCGCAGTGTCGCGCCGGGCGCCTGATCGGGCGACCGGGTATAGGAAAATTCGAGGGCTTCGTAGTCGACCGTCATTTGCCCCGCTCATCTTTGCGGAACTGGCCGAAGGCGCCGGCGCAGTATAGCAAAGTCTCGGCGCCGCCGCCCATCCAGATGCCGACGATCCGGCCGACCAGAATCAGATGCGTGCCGCTCAGGGTCTGGCGTTCCAACACGCAGTCGAGTGCGGTGACCGCATCGGTCAGGACCGGCGCGCCGGACTCGAGCGTTTTCCAGCGCGGCGCCTCAAATTTATCGTCCTTGGAGTCGGCGGTCTTCGAGAACTGATGCGCCAGATCGGCATCGGCGGTCGACAGGAAGTTGACCGCGAACCGACCCGAGTCGCGGATCAGCCCCCAGGAGGTTGCCTTCTCGTTGACACAGACCAGCACCTGCGGCGGCTCGGCACTCACGCTGGCGAAGGCTGTCGCCGTCATCCCATGCTTATGGCCGTCGTGATTGGTGGTCACAATGGCCACAGGCTCGGGCAACAGACGCAACGCCGCTTTGAACTGGTCGGCAGTGACGATGTTCTCACTCATCGAAACAAACCTTCTCCATCAATCCGGGCAGCCCAGCAGCGCGCCGCCATCGACCAGGAACTCCGCACCGGTGACATAGCTCGACGCCGGCGAGGCCAGGAACAGCGCCATCCCCTGAATTTCGTCGGTCGAGGCCAGGCGGTGCATCGGCACGAACTTCGAAAAGGCGGCAACGGTGGTGGGGTCACGCATATGCCCGCCCGCGATATTGGTGATGAACGGCCCCGGCGCGATGGCGTTCACCAGAATCTTGTACTTGGCCAGTTCCAGCGCCGCCTGACGCACCAGATGCGCGGCACCCGCTTTGGCCGGCATATAGGGCATGCCGACGATCGCCTCACCGCGGATACCGGCGATTGAGGTCGTGACGATGATCCGCCCGCCGCCCGCTTTCTTCATATGGGGAATCGAGGTTTTGATCGTGGTGAAGATCGAGGTCAGGTTGGTCGCCATCACCTTGTCCCAGCGTTCGTCGGAGACATTTTCGAAAGCCCCCTCGACCGTGCGCTCACCCTTCATCGAGATAAAGCCGGGCGGGGAGTCGATACCCACATTGGCGAAGGCGACGTCGAGCCGGCCATAGGTCTTGGCCGCGTCATCGATCACCTTCTTCAGTGCAGCGCGATCGGTCACGTCGACCACAGCGCTGCGCACATCGCCGCCCTGAGCCTTCAGCTTCTTTTCGGCCTCCGCAACGCCCTTGGCGTCGAAGTCGAGCAAGGTCACGCGCGCGCCGTTGTCGGCCATCGCCTCGGCATAGGCGAAGCCCAAGCCGCTGGCCGCGCCGGTCACCACTGTCGCCAGGCCCTTCACGTCGAAAAGTTGCGCCACTTTCATGTCTGTCTCTCTCCCCCTCTTATATAGGCATGCTCAACCGACCTTGCGGATCGGGTCTTTCCCGTCCCAGCCGATCGACGCCTGATAGAAACCGGTGAACAATTTTTCCGTGACGTCGTTCATCTCGATCAGCTCGATCATGCCGGGCAGGTTCGCTGTCGCGTCCATATAGGCGACGCGGTCACCCACCGGCGTGACGCAGCTGAACGCCTCGGGATAGCCCATGGCGCGGTAGCGCTTCACGTCGGCTTCGAAATCGCGCGTGCCGACGCCCCAGTGATGGAACCCGTGGCCACGCTTGTCCGTCAGATCGCGATAGACCGAGGGGACGTCGTCATGCTGCTGGATCACTTCGAGCAGCGTATGCCCCGAGAAGGCCATCGCGAGCGAAATATCGAGATCGGTCGGCGCGCCGCGATAGCGTTTCTCGGTCCCTGGAAAATGTTCGATCAGGAACCACGGACCGACATTCATGGATTTCACATAGTGGTCCATGGTGCGATGGATATCGGCGGTCGTGTAGGCAATCTGAATGACACCCCGCACCGGCTGACCGAAGTCGTATTGCGTCATTGTCCCATCCCCAGACGTTTTGACACCAAACCAATCGTCTTTTGGCCGGTTCCGCAGCGTGCGCTGGCCGCACATGCGCCGATTCGACCGACCGCCGGAGACAGACGATAGCGAAGCGTAGATGCTTTGGCTGAAATTTTGTGCGTGCGGTCCTCGCACACGCGGCGGCGCGGTTTATCGTTGCGGCGCAACGCCGAA
>CAZNZI010000257.1:0-2730 GCA_964577475.1 uncultured Rhodospirillaceae bacterium | reverse complement strand
CGAGTATTTCCGCTTCTTCGGCCTCGACTACGACAAGCTGCGCAATGCCAAGCCGAACGCGCTGATCATGCATCCAGGTCCGATGAACCGGGGCGTCGAGATCGATTCGGATCTGGCTGACGACGTCGAACGCTCGATGATTCTCCAGCAGGTCGAAATGGGCGTGGCCGTGCGCATGGCCTGCCTCGAAGCGCTGATGACCGGCGACGGCGCGGTGAGTAACTGATGGCCGACCGTCCCGCGCCCCTCGGCACGATCTACGACGACCGGACCACGCCGGGCCGCGTCGCCTATATCAACGCCCGCCTGCTCGATCCCGCCACCGGTCTCGACGCCAAAGGCGCGGTGCTGACCGAAGGCGAGATCATCATGGATGCGGGTCCCGGCCTGTTTCAGGGCGGCGTTCCTTCGGCGGTGACCGTGGTCGACTGCAAGGGCGCCTGCCTGGCCCCCGGCCTAGTCGATATGCGCGTGCAGTTGCGCGAGCCCGGCGAAGAACACAAGGAAACCCTGCGCACTGCGGGCGAAGCGGCGGTGGCCGGCGGCGTGACCTCGATGGTCTGTCTGCCCAACACGACCCCGGTCATCGATGACGTGGCTACGGTTGAATTCGTGGCGCGGCGCGCGCGCCAGATCGGACTGGCGAAGGTGTATCCCTATGCCGCCGCGACACGCGGCCTGGGCGGGAGGGAACTGGCCGAGATCGGCATGCTGAAGGAGGCCGGAGCGCTCGCCTTCACTGACGGCGTCAAGGCGATTGCCGATGCCCGCATGATGCGCCGGGTGCTGGCCTATGCCGCCACCTTCAAGGCGATCGTGGTCCAGCATCCCGAGGAGCCGAGCCTGGCCGAGAACGGGATGATGAACGAGGGCGAGACCGCGACGCGGCTGGGCCTCGCCGGCATTCCCATGGCTGCCGAGGCGATCCTGCTGGAGCGCGATCTGCGCCTCGTCGAGATCACCGGCGCCCGCTACCACGCGGCGCATGTCTCGACCGCGGCGGGCGTCAGCATCATCCGCAGCGGCAAGGCGCGCGGCCTGCCGATCACCGCCGATACGGCCCCGCCCTATTTCGCGCTCAACGAGCTGGCCGTGGGGCCGTGGCGCACCTTCGCGAAGCTCTCGCCGCCGCTGCGCAGCGAAGCCGACCGTCGCGCTATCGTCGAGGCCATTGCGGATGGCACGATCGACGTCATCGCGTCCGACCATGCGCCGCAGGATCAGGACTCGAAGCGCCAGCCCTTCGCCCAAGCGGCTTTCGGTGGCGTCGGGCTGGAAACGCTGCTGCCCGTCACCCTCGAACTGGTCCACAACAAGCACCTGACGCTGCTCCAAGCCGTCGAGCGCCTGAGTTGGGTGCCGGCGCAATTGTTGGGCCTGAATGCGGGCCGCCTCAAGGCCGGCGCCCCGGCCGATCTGGTGCTCTTCGATCCTGAGCGGGGCTGGAAGGTCGATCCGGAAGCGCATTTCCGCAGCAAGTCGAAGAACAGTCCGTTCGACGGCCGGCTCGTGCAGGGCAAGGTGCTGCGCACGATCGTGGACGGCCGCTGCGTCTATCAAGCCGATGGCTGAATACGTCTTGGCGCTGATCGTCGGCTATGCGCTCGGCTCGATTCCGTTCGGCCTGATCCTGACGCGGGCCGCCGGCCTCGGTGATATCCGCACCATCGGCTCGGGCAATATCGGTGCGACCAATGTGCTGCGCACGGGCAACAAGGCATTGGCCGCAGCGACTCTCTTGCTCGACGGCGCCAAGGGTGCAGCAGCGGCGATCCTGGGCGGTGCCTATGGCGGTCCCGACATCGCCTATCTGGCCGGTTTCGCGGCGGTGATCGGCCACGACTTCCCGGTCTGGCTCAAGTTCAAAGGCGGCAAAGGTGTCGCAACGACGCTCGGCGTGCTGCTGGGAGCGTTCTGGCCCGTTGGCGCGATCGCCTGCGCGACCTGGCTCGTGATCGCAGGGATCTTCCGCTACTCGTCTCTCGCGGCGCTGACGGCTTTCGTTCTGGCGCCGGTCTTCGCCTATGTGCTGGCCGACCCGCGTCTGGTGATCCTGGCCGCTGTACTGGCCGTGATCGGGATCGCCCGCCATCACGCCAATATCCGCCGACTGATGGCCGGCGAAGAACCGCGGATCGGCGGCAAGAAGGTCTGAAATAATACGTTCTTGACTTGTTCTCCGGGTGATCCCACCCTCGGGTATGGACGACCGCCTGCGCAGTGCCTCCGATGCCGAACGCCTCGATTGGATTCGGCTCTACCGCAGCCAGGGGGTCGGTACCGCCACCTTCTTCAGTCTTCTCGATCATTTCGGCACGGCGGCTCGGGCGCTCGAAGCCTTGCCTGATCTCGCCAAGCGTGGCGGAAGCAGACAGGTGCCGAAAATCGCACCGGTTGCGGTGGCCGAACGAGAACTCGACGCGCTGGCTCAGTTGGGCGGTAAGCTGATCCTCGCCACCGATCCCGGCTTCCCCGCACCGCTGCGCGCGCTTGATACGGTACCGTTCCTGATGGTGCGTGGCGCTGCGGAAATTCTGACGCGCAACTGCGTCGCGATCGTTGGTTCGCGCAACGCTTCGGCCGCCGGGCGTCGCATGGCCCAGACGATGGCCGTTGACCTGGGCAAGGCTGACCTGGTCGTTGTTTCAGGGATGGCGCGCGGGATCGACGGCGCAGCCCACGAAGGCGCTCTCGCGACGGGCACTGTCGCGGTGCTCGCTGGCGGCGTTG
>CAZNZI010000256.1:0-11315 GCA_964577475.1 uncultured Rhodospirillaceae bacterium | reverse complement strand
TCGGCGGCGACCGGGAAGCCGCCCGCGCTGAGCGTCGGACCGTTGTCCTGAACCGCGGCGGGAGCCGGTTGGGCGGCAAGCGCTGGAGCGGCTTTGCCCTGAGCGACCACGTTCAATTCGGCGATCAGCTCGGAGCTGTCGATTTCGGGTTCGCTGCCGGTCTCTTCGAGGCCGGCCAGCAGCTGACGGATACGGTCGAGCGTGCGCAGGATGATGGTCACCGCCTCGGGCGTTACCGAGAGTTCGCCGTCGCGGAACTTGCCGAGCACGTTCTCGCCCGAATGCGCGACCTTTTCCAGGCGCGCCAGGCCGAGGAAGCCGCAGGTGCCTTTGATCGTGTGCATCATCCGGAAGATGCTGCCGAGCGTCGCCTTGTCGTTCGGGTCGCGCTCGAACTTGACCAGTTCGACGTCCAGCGCCGAAAGGTTCTCGGCGGTTTCGGTCAGGAATTCAGTGAGAAGATCGTCCATTGGTCCCTCCAGAAGCTTAGTTCTTGGCGCGCAGATCGAGCAGGCGGTCGATTTCGAGAACCACCATCAGGCGGTCTTCGAGCCGATAGGTGCCGCCAGCCAGGTCGCGCCACAGCGGATCGAGTGTGTTCGGATTGGCCTCGCGCAGATGCGCAGGCAGAGTGATGACATCGCCGACATTGTCGACGAGCAAGGTATAGAGCTCGGAGCCCGACTCGACGGTGACGCCCATGCCGTTGCCGGCGGGACGGCCGGTATCGGAGAGACCGAGGCGGCGGCGCATGTCGATCACGGTGACGATGCGGCCGCGCAGGTTGATCGAGCCGCGCACTTCGGGCGGTGCCAGCGGCACGGTGGCGATACGGTCGGGGATCAGCGTGTCCTGGACGCGCAGGACCGGCACGCCGAACAGGTAACCGCCGACGTTGAAAGTGACGAATTCGGTGACCGCGCCGAGACCGTCGGGGCCCGCCTGGGCTTCGCGCTGTGCGGTCTGGGTTTGCGTCTGGATGGTCATCGTGCAGCTCCTGTCTCGCGGTTTTTGTCTTGATCCCCCGTCGAGCGCTGGTTCCGCCGCGACGCAGGGGAAAATTAACGACGCAACGTGACTTGGCTTTTTCCGCGTCGGACACCGCCGTGTCCGAGTGTGTCGTTCTGTGTCAGGTTGACCGGCACAAAGAGGGAACAAACACCGCCGGGCGGGTGGCCAATCGCAGACCCGCAGGAGAAATAATCTTTTTATTACAATCCAGTAATTCGCTTAGAGAGCCTTCGGTAGCACTCTTGAGACTATCGGCCGCCGCGCCATACCGCGCTGAAGCGATGTTGGACTGCGTGAAAAAGGAGGCCTGGTCGGTGATGTCCGTGAAGCGCGCGCGACTTGTCGCGCCGATTTGCGCGACGCATCTCCGCACCGATTGATTGGCGCGTCGCCGTTACTCATATGCTGAGGGTGACGCAGCTCGACCGGCCCTGGCGATGGGTTGCGGCGCTCGACGGGCCGAACTCTTCGGTGGCCGAAGCAGCGGTGTGTATAGGGCGGCTGCCGCCGCGCATGATTGAGCCGAGGAGTCCGTCTGCACCGGCTGCGACGACAGCCTGGCGACCCGATGCTCATCCCGTTCGGCCCGCCGGATGGAGGCATGTGCGCCGGTGTCGATCATGGCATCCTTGAGGAGAGCGCCGGCTTTCGCCATCGGATCGATCTCGGCGGTGCGCTCCATGGCGCTGGCCGACACTGGAAGATCGTGATCAGACCGCCTGCGCGACATCGGTCACCATGCGCCCCGAATTGGACACGCCAAGCACCGGCGAGAAATCGAGTGCGGCACGCATCATCTTTTTCCGGCCGCCGGCAGCATCAAGCTAACGGTGCCGCCGAGCGTCGTATGGGCCATGTGTGGAAATCGCCGCGGCCCAGGGAAGCCCGTCTTCAATGCGGGGGTCATGCGATGCCTGGCAGAGGCGCGAAACGCGCATCGGTTGAAGTTGCCACTGTGGCAGGCAAGCCGATGCCGCTGTTACAAGTGGCTGCCCTTGCGAAAATGCGCCAGCCAGCGGATGGGCGCTTCTGCCGGTTCTTGCGGATATCGCTGGATGCCGGCAGGGCCTGCTGCCCGATTTCCGTAGGCGCGTGCGACCGGCATCGACGATTGCAACCCCCGTACAATTGACGCAAAATTAAACGACGAAGCCACTTTTGCTCGAAGGCGCGGGGTGCCTCGAACATTGGTGGGTTGTTTAGCGACTCTTAGGGAGGAGTCGCCGGCATTTATAAGGACCATAAAGAGCGGGCACGAACGCATGATGCCCGCAACGATCAGCAGCCTGTCGTTTTGTGTCGGAATATGTCTGAGCGGCGGGTCGGGGGACGCAGTGGTAGAGAAGCATATACTAGTGGTTGAAGACGACGCAGACGTTCGGGCCGTCGTTCAGCACACCCTGACACGAGCGGGATATCGGGTGACGGCTTTGCCCGGCGCCGCGAAAGTCGGCGCCACCTTGGCCGCCGGACAGATCGATTTGGCCGTGGTCGATCTCAACCTGCCCGACGCCGATGGGCTGACATTGACCCGCCAGATTCGCGAGAAGCACAGTGTCGGCGTCATCATTCTCAGCGGGCGCAGCGAGACCACCGATCGCATCGTCGGCCTGGAAGTCGGCGCCGACGATTATCTCGCCAAGCCGTTCGAACCGCGCGAATTGCTGGCCCGGATCCGCAGCGTATTGCGCCGCATGGAAGAGGCCGGCGCGAAAGCCCCGGCGGAGGAGCCGCGCGCGATCTATTCCTTCGAGGGCTGGAAACTCGATTGTTCGGCGCTGACCCTGTTCGGGCCCGATGACGTGGCCGTACCGTTGACCACCGGTGAATTCAAGCTGCTGGAGGCGCTGGTTTCGCGCGCCAATCGCGTGCTGCAGCGTGATCAGCTGCTCGACCTGATTTCCACCAACGATGCGCCGGCTTTCGACCGCAGCATCGATGTCAGGGTCGGGCGGCTGCGGCGGAAGCTGGGTGACGATTCGAAGAACCCGCGCCTGATCAAGACCGTCCGCAACGGCGGCTACATCTTCGTCGCCAAAGTCGACAAACTCTAGGATTGCCGTCGGCTACCGCGGTCCTGTCTCGATTGCCGTCGCGAGACTGGCGAGATCGACCGGCTTCAGGAAGAAGTGGCTGGCGCCCTGTTCGAAAGCGGCATGCTCGATCGTGCCGTCGGTGAAGCCGCTGCACAGGATAAAGTCGACGCCGGGGCGGATGTCCTTGATGGCGCCCAGCAACTGCAACCCCGTCATGCCGGGCATCCGATGATCGCTGATGATGGCGCGCCACTGGTCCGGCTGATCGCTGAAGCGCTGTAGAGCCTCCTTCGGGTCGCTGAAGGCGACGGCCTGGTAGCCGAGCCGGCGCAGCCCGATCGCCGTGGCATCGGCCAGATCCCGCTCGTCATCGACCACGATGATGCGCCCTTCGCCCTTCTTCGCCGTGACCGACGGAACGGCAGGCGCCGCAGCCCGCGCGTCGTCTTCGATCAAGGGCAGCCAGATCGCGAGTGTCGTGCCCCGATTGGGCGCGCTACGCGCCAGGCACGACCCGCCCGCCGCCGCCACGATATTGCGCACGGTGGCAAGGCCTAGGCCCGTTCCCGAGGCACGGCTCTTGGTGGTGAAGAAGGGCTCGAACGCATTGGCGAGGATATTGGGAGCCATGCCGATGCCCGTGTCGGTGACCGTCAGGCGCAAATAGCGCGCGGCGGGCTCCAAGGCACCCAGCACGATCTCATGGGCCCCCATGCGCAAATGGACGCCATTGCCCTCGTGGAAGCGCAGCTCGCGATAGTCTTCGCTGGCGGCATCGACTTCGCCGACAGCGATGGTCACCGCGCCGGGTTTGCCGCCGAGCGCGTCGCGCGCATTGAGAGTCAAGTTCAACAGCAGTTGCTGGATCTGAGCGGCATTGACACGCGCGATCAGCGGCTTGCGCTCGAGGTTGACCGACAACTGGACCTCGGCCGGCATCAGGGCCGGCAGCGTCCTGATGGTTTCTTCGACCAGGGCGACCACATTCTCCGGCTGGCGTTCGACGCGGCCCGCGCGCGAGAACGCGAAGACCTGGTGGATCAAGTCCCGGCCGCGCTCGCTGGCACTGACGATCCGTTCGGCATAGGCGTGCTGCGGGGTGTCGCGCTGCAAATCCTCCTGTAGGAATTTGGCGAAGCCGAGGACGGCGCCGAGGATGTTGTTGATGTCGTGGGCGATGCCACCCGCGAGCGCCCCGATGGATTGCAGGCGGCGGGCATCGCTCAACTGCGCTTCCAGGCGGCGGAACTCGGTCATGTCGCGGCCGGTGATCAGAATGCCGTCGATCCCGGCCACGTTCATCGCATTGCGCGCCGACCAGGCGATCGAGCGCCAGTTGCCGTCGCGGGCACGGGCCCGCATCTCGCCGCGGTCGATCGCGCCAGGGCGCGCATTGAGGGCCTCGAAAGATTCGCGCGCCGAGGACAGATCGTCGGCATGGACGAAATCGAACAGCGACTGGCCGATGATGTCGGCGGCCGTATACCCCATCACATCGAGGACGGAAGGGCTGGCGATACGGACGATACCGCCGGCATCAACGACCAGATTGAGGTCGCTCGCGCACTCGAACAAGGCGCGGAACCGCGCTTCGCTCTGACGGAGTTCCTGCTCGGCGGTTTTGCGCTCACTGAGATCGATCGAGAGGGTGACATACCGGCGGCGGCCGGTTTCGGGATCGAATTCGCCGCGCGATGAAACCAGAACCGGCATGTAGGAGCCATCCTTGCGGATCATTTCCAGCTCAACGCCATCGACAAAGCCGTTGGCGTTGATCGCGGGGATCACGCGCGCCTGCACATAGGCCAGCCATTGCGGCGAGAAGTAACGCGAACGGTCGGTACCGATCACTTCGCTGCGCGTATAGCCCAGCAGCTCCAACCAGTGATCGCTGACAGCCAGGATCGAGCCGGTCTCATCGCTGACCGACAGCATGCCGGGGATATGGCTGTAGAGCGCGTGCTCGTGCTCATGCGCATCCGCAGCCGCAGCCGCATTCACGGTCAGGCTTGCGCCGTCCAAATCCATCGACAATCGGCTTAAATGCTCACCGGGCATCGTCTGCTGCACTTCCATATCAAAAGCTTGGAGCCTGAATTCCCACTGCTTTGGTATGGCTGGTGTACCGGAAGTATTTGAATCCGGTCTGTCGCAAGCGCGCGCAAACGCGACACGATGTGTCAATTCATGTCAGGCGGCGTTTGTAAAGATGGCCGGCAGGAACGGCGGACGGGGCCGCCACCCATCACTTCAGTACTGAAATGATTGATAACTTTCGCCGTTATAGGGCTCGAGCTTGTCCACCACCGGGTTGAAGCGCAGAAGCTTCTTGGCGCGCTCGGGCAGTTTCGTCAAAGCGTCCTTCGGCACGAGGATGTTGACCTCGGGGCGGAAGAACCACTTCCGGCTGTAGCCAATCACCACCATCGGGCGCGGCTCGTCGGTCTTGTTGGGCGTGCCGCGATGCAGGCCCCGGCAATCACGGAACAGGATATCGCCCATGCGCATCGGCAGGGGTTCCAGCTTGAACTCACCCGCATCGAGGCGCGGGCGCGCGACATCATGGGGGAAAGACTGCGTACGGCGCGCAATCTCGACCGGCCCGTGCTCCATCGTACCGTCCATGAGGGGAA
The DNA here is from genome assembly GCA_964577475.1 of uncultured Rhodospirillaceae bacterium. Classification (GTDB taxonomy): domain Bacteria; phylum Pseudomonadota; class Alphaproteobacteria; order Rhodospirillales; family Magnetospirillaceae; genus JASHSH01. The sequence goes on along the minus strand of CAZNZI010000256.1, from coordinate 5,635 downwards.
AGTTGACCACCATCATGAAGGGGGGCGTTTCCTCACCCGTTTCGGGGAAGATGGTCGGCATGTCGCGATGGATGTCCTGATACTCGGATCCCTTGACCGGCGTGTCGGTGGCCAACTGCGGCATGACGATATTTTCGCCGAGCAGAAGCTCCATCACCGCCAGAATGTCGTCATCGGCGAAGACCGCCGGATCGGCATAGGGTTCATCGAAGGGCAGCGTTACATAGTACCGCCCCGGGCCGCGGTTCTTGAGATGGCCCTCGATCTCGACGTGCTTGTGGAACAGCGGCATGAAGGCGTCGTACCAGATCTGCATCTTGTCCCGCGGGAAATGGTCGCGGACGAGAGAGAACCCATCGCGCAGAACCTCATCGGCGATTTCGCGATGACGAGCGGCGGTATACTTAGCCATCGGACTGAACCTCGACCCTGAAAAACCGTTACGACCTTACTCCGCTGCCGCCGGATCGGCCACCCGGCCGGTGACCAGCTTGGCGATGCGCTTGCCCTGCCCCGGACCGGCCATGACGACGATCATCAGGAAGACGCCGCGAATCACCGACTGCCAATAGGCGCTGAGGCTGACCCAGCCCATACCGTTCTCGAAGTTGAGAACGTTGAAGATTAGGCCCAGGAGCAGGACACCGCCCAAGGTCGCGACCACCGAACCCATGCCACCCGTCAGCAGCGTACCGCCCACAACGACGGCCGCGATCGAGAAGAGCTCCCAGCCCACGCCCTCGGCCGGCTGGCCGGCGCCAAATTGCGAGGCCAGGATTACGCCGGCCATGCTGGCGAAGAAACCCGACTGGAGATAGACGAGGAAGGTTGTCCGCCCGACCGGCAAGCCCATCAGGCGCGCGGCTTCTTCGTTGCCGCCCACGGCCAGCACATGGCGGCCGAATGAGGTGCGATTGAGAACGATCGAGCCGTAGATGTAGGCCAGGAGCGCCATCCAGGCCGGAATCGGAAAGCCCAGGAAGTCGCCCTGGCCGATATCGGTGAAGCCGGTATCGTAGGACGCCGAGACCGTTTCGCTATGGGCCAGAAGCAAGGCCACGCCGCTGGCGGCCAGCATGCCGGACAGGGTCGCGATGAAGGGCTGGATCTTCATCTTCACGACCATGAAGCCGTTGATGGCACCGACCGCCAGGCCGCAAGCGAGACCGGCGAACAACCCTTCCCAAAGACCGATCGTGGAAAAGAGCGCCGAGACCACACTGGAGAGTGCGGCCGTGGTGCCGACCGAGAGATCGATGCCGCCGGTCATGATGACGAAGCACATGCCCAGGCCGGTCAATGCGAACATCGAGTTGTAGCGCAGCACAGTCAGGATATTGAACGCGCCGAGGAAGTTGTCGTAGCGCAGCGCACCGAAAATCAGCAGCAACACCAGCGCGATGATGACGCGCTGCTTGTTGAGGAATGTGGCGAGGCCTTCGTTCATCATCGACGGTGACTCCGGGCTTGCAGCCACACAGCCAAGGCGATCACCGCGGCTTTCACCACCAAGGCCGCCGCATCGGGCACGCCATTGGCAAGCAGGGTATAGCGCAGGAGCTGAATGATCAGCGCGCCGAGCAGCGAGCCGAGCACCGTGGCCCGACCGCCCGTGAAGGGCGTGCCGCCCACAGCGACCGCGGCGATGGCATCGAGTTCCATGCCGAGCCCGACCAGGTTCGCATCGCTCGACGAGTTGATCGCGATGACGACCAAGCCCGAGAGACCGGCGCAGAACCCGCTGATCGCGTAGACGCCGCGCTTGACCCAGGCGACCGGAATGCCTGAGAGGCGCGCGGCCTTCTCATTGCCGCCGACCGCCAGGATTTGGCGACCGAACAAGGTACGGCGCAGCATCCACGCAGCGGCGGCGACCAGGATCAGCATCATCCAGACTTGCACCGGCACGTAGGCGACGCGGTTCTCGAGGCCGATGATCTGGAAGTCGGGATTGCGGAAGGGTTGCAGGTTGCCGTTGGTCACCACCTGACCGATACCGCGGCCGGCGATGAACATGACCAACGTGCCGACGATCGGCTGCACGCGGAATCGCGTGATGAACCAGCCGTTGAAGAGACCGAATAGCGTCACCACAGCGACCGGCACCACGAACGCGAGCGCGATGCCCAGCCAATGATTGGCTTTGCCGAAACTGGAAAGGAAAATCAGCGGTGCCAGCGCGCCCGAGATCGCCATCAACGAACCGACCGACAGGTCGATGCCGCCGGTCGCGATCACCAGGGTCATGCCGACCGCGACGATAACGATGGTCGCCACCTGCGTCAGGTTGACGTTCAGCGTCTGCCAGGTGGTGAAGTGCGGCGTAAAGATGAAGTTGAAGATCAGGAGCGCGATGAAGGCCGACAGGGTCGGGTAGGTTTTGATGACCGTCCAGGGATTGCTGAACGACGACGCCTTGGTTGCACCGGCGTCTATTGCCCCCGCCTCAGCCATGCCCCACCCCATCCGCACTGACGCTTTCCAGACCATGGGCCATCGCCGCCATGATCCGCGGCTCATTCACCTCCGAGTGAGGCAGATCGGCAACCGTCTGTCCCTCGCGCAAGACGAAGACGCGATTGGCGCCTTCGATGATCTCTTCCAATTCCGAAGAAATCATCAGCACGCCCAGCCCCTGCTCGGCCAGTTCCTTGATCAGCGACTGGATTTCCGCTTTCGCGCCGACATCAATGCCACGCGTGGGTTCGTCGAGGATCAGGAGCTTGGGATCCATGCAGAGCCAGCGCGCCAGCAACACCTTCTGCTGATTGCCGCCCGAGAGTTCGCGGATTTTCTGTTCAGGACCCGACGTCTTGATGCCGAGCCGCTTGATGAAGCGGTCGACGATCTCGCGCTGCTTGTTCTCGTCGACGACGCCCGCGCGCGTCAGCTTGGGCAGCAGGGCGAGCGTCAGATTCTCGCGCACCGACATTTCGGGCACGATGCCTTCGATCTTGCGGTCTTCCGAACAGAGGCCAAGCCCAAGCGCGATCGTTTCGGCCGGTTCGCGCGGCTTGATCGGCTTGCCCTGGAATTTGATCGTGCCGGCATCGAACGGGTCGGCGCCGAAAACGGCGCGGGCGATCTCGGTACGGCCTGAACCCAGAAGGCCGGCGAGACCGACGATCTGGCCGGCGGCAACCGCAATATGCGCGCCACGCACGCGGTGCCCGATTTGCAGTCCTTCGGCCTCGAGCAGCTCGGAACCGACCCTGCTGTTGGTGACCGCACCGAAGCCGGTCGCGCTCTGGCTGACCTGGGAAAGGTCGCGCCCCAGCATGGCGGCGATCAACTGCAGCTTTGAAACGTCCTTCATCGCGCTGGTGGAGACGGTGCGTCCATCGCGCATCACGGTCAGGCGGTCGCAGACGGCGTACAACTCGTCGAGGCGATGGCTGATATAGATGACGGCCACACCCTCGCGCTTGAGCTGGCGAATCACGTCGAAGAGCACGGCCACTTCGCGCTCGTCGAGCGAGGAGGTCGGTTCGTCCATGATCACCAGCTGCGCCTGGAACGAGACGGCGCGGGCGATCGCCACCATCTGCTGGATGGCGGTGCTGAAATCCATGAGGGGGCGGCGCACGTCGATATCGACGGCGAAGCGGCGCAGCAAATCCCGCGCTTCGCGGTTCATGCGCGCGACGTCGAGGAAGCCGAACTTCCGCGGCTCGCGGCCGAGGAAGATGTTCTCGGCGACCGTGCGGTAATGGATCAGGTTGATTTCCTGATAGATCGGACTGATGCCGCCGCGCTGGGCTTCCTGCGGCGACGAGAAGTCGATTTCCTTCCCGTCGAACTTGATCACACCCGCGTCGCGCTTATACGCGCCGGTCAGGATCTTGATCATCGTGGATTTGCCGGCGCCGTTCTGTCCGACCAGCGCGTGCACTTCGCCGCGGCCAATAGTCAGGTGGGCATCGGTCAAGGCCGGGACTCCCGAGAAGGAGATGCCCATGCCGGTCATCGTCAAAAGCGGTTCGCTCATCGCCGTTCGCCGCACGCTGTTGTATGCGCAATAAAACCCGGCCATGCCCTGGCTAGGGGCATGGCCGGGGTCGTCAGATCACTCTAGCGATATTAGTAGGAACCGGCGATGGATTCCTTCGCGTTGCTCGCGTCGAAGAAGCGATCCTTGTTGGTCATGACGCCCGGGAGCTGCTTCCCATCGGCATAATCAACAGCGGCCTGGAACGCCGCAGGTCCGAAGCGCGGATTGCACTCCACGGTAGCGCCCATCTTTCCGTCGATGATCGCCTGGAGGCCGTCCTTTTCACCGTCGATCGAGACGATGGTGATGTCCTTACCGGGATGGCGGCCAGCGGCCTCCAGCGCGGCGATGGCGCCGATCGCCATCTCGTCGTTATGAGCATACACGGCAGTCGCTTCCGGGTGCGCCTGGATCAGGGTTTCCATCACCTGGCGGCCCTTGTCGCGGGCGAAGTCGCCCGTCTGGGAGGCAACGATCTCCATGCCCGGGCTGCCCTTCATCACGTCGGCAAAACCCTTCTTGCGGTCGTTGGACGGCGACGAGCCGGTCGAACCCTGGAGCTCGATGATCTTCGCTTTGCCGTTCATGGCCTTCACGAGCCATTCACCGGCCTGCTTGCCTTCGAGAACGAAGTCAGAGCCGATGAACGACACGTAGTCCTTGCCCGGCTTCGCGAGATTCTGGTCGACGTTGCGGTCGATCAGGAACAGCGGAATGCCGGCCTTCTTCGCGGCCATAACGGCCGGAATCAGGGGCTTTTCTTCGCGCGGCGAGAGGAAGATCACGTCGACCTTCTGCGCGATCATCGACTGGACGTCGGCGACCTGCTTGGCGGCGGAACCGGCAGCGTCAGTGTACACCAACTGCCAGCCGCGCTTCGCGGCCTCGTCCTTCATGCTGGCGGTCTGCGCGAGACGCCAGGGATTGTTGCTTTCAGTCTGAGCGAAACCGGCCTTATACGTGGCCTTCTTCGCCAGCTTCGGCAGGCCATCATCGGCAACCGCCGAGACCGCGGCGGTCAGAAGACCGGCAGCGGCAACGGCATAAACCGATGCAGCAAGCAAACTTCTACGATTCAACATGTGGTTTACTCCTCCTCCATGAGTAGTCGTTGTTTAGCGCCTGAGGCGTCCACGACTTTGACGGCCTCGATTTCGTAATACTTAATGATAATAGGATCAAGACGAATCTCGGCCTGACCCGCTCAGCACGCACACTCCATCGGGAAGGGCGAGGCATCCGAGCCCACACCAAAGGCCATGGCACAGCGCTTCGCGCGTCCGGAGGGAGGGACGCGAGACGGCCAGCCGGTGCCTTGAGCGACAGGCATTAGGAGAGCCTCCCCGTACACTTTGTTCGTTTTCTTTTTGGATGATGGCGATGCCCGCCGCCGGCGCTTTCAGGATCGGCGATAAACCGCGCGATCTCCCCGCACCCGCAATGAGCGTCCCCACACTCCGCGCTTTCGGTCATGCTCCCACCGGTGGTAATATTTGTCAACGAGACTTGGGGAAAGGTCTCGAGCGGAAGGCCACTGGCCTTCATATTTATAAAATAAAATTGTAATAACATCTTGAACAAATTTTATTATTATGTTTAATATTATTTTGGTATTTGAACTTATCATTATTAAGTTGAAATAAA
>CAZNZI010000255.1:0-7058 GCA_964577475.1 uncultured Rhodospirillaceae bacterium | reverse complement strand
GAAATGGGCGAGCACGCGCTCGCTCAACGCATCCTTCGGCGTGATGCCGTCGACCACCGAAAACATGTGGCGCAGCGCCTTGATGCCGAGCCAGGCGCCGCTGCCCCGATCGCCGCCGATCCAGCCCCAGGCATCGCGCTGCACGGAGAGGCCGTTGGCCCAGAGGCGGTGGCCGGCGATGCCCGTGCCGATGATCATCAGCCCGCAGGGCTTGCCGCCGCCCGCGCCGATCAGCGCGGCATAGCCGTCGCTCATCGTTACCGTGCGCTTGAAGGGCGGGAGTGCCGCCAGGAACTTCTCGCGCGCCGAGGGCACATAGAGTCCCGCCGCGCCGACCGCGAAGACGATATCGGTCAGCGCACTCGCCTTGATCCCCGCCGCGCCCGTCAGCCGCTCGAGCAGCGCCCGCGTGCTCGCCACCGCCCGCTCGAGTCCCGTGCTCGGATTGCACGGACCATCCTCGCCCTCGGCCAGAGTCCGCCCATCACCATCCACCAGCCGCGCCCGGCTGCGCGTCCCGCCACCATCAAGACAGAAGATCGGAGGACTGCTCATGAGACTCCCAAAACGAATGAGAAAAGATCGGAGCGTTACGATTCCAGGCCGATTTTAAGTATTGAAACAGTGTTTGATACGATATCAATGATTCTGATCAGACACGGCACGCGAGCGTATTTGCGACGTTCCCCGCCCGACGTCATTGGGCCCCGCCACAAGGGACGTTGCTACCACCGACCATCTCATACCAATTCAATATCAATTTGGACCAAGCGGAACCTTACTTGGCCATCAAGAAGGATTCCAGCCCGTTTTTGAGAGTGAACCAGCCTCGAATGGAACTTGAATGGCTGATCAGGCTCCCACCACACGCTGAACCGCGGCCAGACCGGCCAGGGTGGCTTCCTCCGAGGTCAAAGTCCGGGCCGGGATTTCGAGCAGACCCAGGGCGGCGACGTAGCGCTCGGCGACGGCCGGCGCGCCGATCACCAGCACGGGCGGCTTGGGTGCGGCGGCGCGGATGGTGTGACCGATCAACAAGCCGGAGAGATAATCGGCGGCGGCGTTGCCGGGCATGTCGCCCAGCAACACGCGGGTGCGCACGCCGAAGAGGTGGTGCAGGAGTCCGCCGTCGCCCTCCGCGCCTTCGCCCGCGCGATGAACGCCGGCGGCGAAGACGGACGCATCACCGGGCGCATGCGCCTCTTCCATTGTGCGGCCGAGGATGCTGTGCGCTTTCAACACCGCGAAGACTTCGCCCGTCATGTGGGTGGCGAAACCGGCGATCGTGTTGCCCTCGACCCGCACATGCTTCGAATGCGTGCCGGCCATGATAATCGACCCGACACCCTGGTTGGCGTTGAGCGCGAGCGCACCCATCACCTGGACCTCTTCGCCGCGCATCACATCGGGCACGCCATCGGCGTCGCGGCAGGTGAGGCCCGGGCAGATCATCGCCTGCGATCCCTTGCGCCATTCGACGGGACGCAGACCTTTGGCAATGGCGCTGAGATCGGCGGGGCAATTCACATAGGGCACTTCGAGCCAGCCCTGCCGGCTGCCGACCATGCCGCTCATCAGCACGCGGTCGGCGTCTTTCTCCCAGCCCGCCGTGATCGCATCGAGCGCCGCCGGAAACCCGCCCGCCGGCACGGAGAGAATGCCCTCGGGCCGCTCACGCGACTCGACGGCCCTACCCTGCGTGTCGAGCCGGTAGGCACGGAGCTGGCTTGTGCCCCAATCAACGGCGATCATGGCCTCATTGGCTCCATCTCATTCAGCGTAGGGCTCAGGATGCCGAGCGATGTGGAAGTATGTGAGAAGCATCAGAAGGAGGTTGCACGGAAGCGCCAAGCTATATGCGAAGATCAGCGTGTAGGCGACATAACCAGGCCCACGCGAAAGCAGATGGAATTGGGAACCGCTTCCGCCGTTGAATTCGGCGAGCACAGCAACAAACCACGCCGCCACAAAGACGAATAGGCCAATAATAATCGTCCCTGGATCATCGACTTTGCTCGACTTCACCACCCTCATAACACCTTCTGAGATTTTCTGACCGTTCTTCCAGAACTCCCAAACCAGTGCACATCCGACTGCACCAATCGTTACGAGGTAGGCGACGATATCGAAGGCAAAGACAGAGGCGTAGTCATGATCGCCGCGGGTCGCAATGCGACCCCACGCTTCATGAGAGAGAAGGAAGCGAGCCAAATGTTCGGCCTGTGACGAGGGTATCCATCGCTCGAACAAAATATCGCCGCTATCCCGATTTGAGATATCGGACAGATTGAACGCAACAATCACAATGGCGCCGATTATGAAAACCACCCTGCCGATCGGAGCCTTCGCAAGGAATCCGATGAGGCTTGGCTTTGTCTTCGGCGAGGCTTTCGGCGGGGCCATCCCCTAACTGGGCCTCTCCCTCACTTATCCAAAAAGTCCTCGATATACCCTTTGATGATCGTGTCGAGGCTGGCGTCCTTGGGCAGGCCGAGCGCCACGGCGCGGCTGCCGTCGGTGCTGGTGGGCCAGCCGGCGACGATCTTCATGATGAAGGGATCTTCCTCGACGGTGATCGCGCCGAGATGGCGGTTGCCGGCGACGCGCTTCAGCGCATCCACCACTTGCGCAACCGTCACGGCCATGCTGGGCAGGTTGAAGGCGCGGTCGGGACCGATCGCCTCGCTGCTGGCTTCATGCAGCTTCACGAAACCCTCGACGACGGTGCGATAGCCCGCCACCGGATGCTCGGTCGATAGCGGCACGGGCAGAATGCAGTCGACACCGTTGAGCGGCTCGCGCACCACACCCGAGGCCCAGCTCGACGCCGCCTTGTTGGGCTTGCCGGGCCGCACGATCACGGTGGGCAGGCGCGCCGAGCGGCCATCGACGAAGCCCTTGCGGGTGTAATCGTTGATGAGTTGTTCGCCCATCGCCTTGGTCATGCCATAGGTGGTCTGTGGCGTCTGCTTGGTCGCATCGGTCACGGTCTTGGGCATGGTCGGCCCGCCGAACACGGCGACGGAACTGGCGAAGACGATCTTCGGCTTGCTCTGCTTGGCGCGCAGCGCCTCGAGCAGATGGAGATGGCCGTCGAGGTTCACCTTCATGGCGAGATCGAAATTCTGCTCGCCCTCGCCCGAGACGATCGAGGCGAGATGAAACACCGAGATGTCGGCGCGGTCCACGAGACCGGCGATCGTCTTCTGGTCGGCGATGTCGCCCGCCTTGATGGTGATGCGCTTGTCGTCGAGACCGGGGATGGGCTTCGCGGGCATCGCCACGTCGAAGAGCACCATCTCATCCACCGGCTCGACCTTGCCCGCGCTGTTGGTGAGCTGGCCCAGGGCCAGGATGCGCTTGGCCAGTTGCGAGCCGATGAAGCCCGTGCCGCCGGTGATCAGAACCTTCATGGATACTCCCCTTGGTCTCGTCTTGTTGATCAGGACCGCCCAAAACTGCCCCATCGCGCGCGCCGGGGCAACGGGTTCCAAAGACGATCAGAGGCGCATCCTACGCATGTTCTGTCGATTGGCTTAAGGGGCTATAGTGCCGCACACACAGTCGTCACCCCCGCCCTGCACGCTTCGCGTGCTAGATTTGATTTGCCTGCGAAGCAGGACCCGGGGGTTCAGGGCCATTTCCCGGGAGGCGGCCCTGGATTCCCGCCTTCGCGGGAATGACGAAGTAAAAAGGAACGGGGAGCGTCCACCACCATGTCCGATACCACCATCAACGGGGTGAAGCCCGAATTGCGTGTCTTCATCAGCGCCGGCGCCGGCGGCATCGGCCGCGTGATCGCCGAGACCTTGGCCGCCCATGGGGCGAAGCTCTATATCTGCGACGCGGCAGAGGCCGCATTGAAATCATGCCTGGAGGTGCATTCCGACTGGTACGGCAAAGTCGCCGATGTGGCCGACGAGGCGGCGGTGGACCGCGTGTTCGACGACATCATCGGCAAGATGGGCGGCCTCGACGTGCTGATCAACAATGCCGGTATCGCCGGGCCGACGGCGGGCGTCGACGAGATCGATCCAGCCGAATGGCGCCGCACCATCGACATCAACCTCAACGGCCAATTCTATTGCCAGCGGCGCGCGGTGCCCCTGCTGCGCGACGCAGGCGACGGGATCATCATCAACATCGCGTCGGTGGCCGGGCGGCTGGGCTATGCCTATCGGCTGCCCTATGCCGCGACCAAATGGGCGATCATCGGCATGACCGAAAGCCTCGCCAAGGAATTGGGACCCGAAGGCATCCGCGTCAACGCGATCCTGCCCGGCATCGTCGAAGGCCCGCGCATCGAGCGGGTGATCGGCGACCGCGCCAAGCAGCTGGGCATTTCATACAAGGACATGGAGCGGCAATATCTCGACAAGGTCTCGCTGCGGCGCATGGTGAGCCCGCAGGATGTCGCCAACATGGCGCTCTTCCTGTGTTCGCCGGCCGGCCGTAACATTTCGGGCCAGTCGCTGTCGGTATGCGGCAATGTGGAAACTCTGTGAGGGCTGGGAGTAGGTCATGGCAAAGAAAGCGGCAATCATCGGCTCGGGTCTGATCGGCCGGTCCTGGGCGATCACCTTCGCGCGCGGCGGCTACGACGTGGCGATGTACGACCCGGATCCGGCCGGGCTGAAATCCTCGCTCGAAATGCTCGGCACGCTGCTGATCGATCTCGAAAAGGGGCAACTGCTGAACGGCCAGACCGCGGCCAATGTGCGCAAGCGCATCACGCCGGTCCGCACCGTCGAAGAAGCCGCCACCGGCGCCAGCTATGTGCAGGAAAGCGGGCCCGAGAAGATCGAAGTCAAGAAGGACCTGTTCGCCCAGCTCGACGCGGCGACGCCACCCGATACAGTGCTGGCCAGTTCCAGCTCGGCCATCACGCCCTCGCTGTTCACCGAGAACCTGAAGGGCCGCGGCCGCTGCCTGGTGGCCCATCCGGTCAACCCGCCCTATCTCGTGCCCGCGGTCGAACTGGTCGGCTCGCCCTGGACGACTCCGGCGACGATGGAGAACGCACGCAAGACGATGGTCGCGATCGGCCAGGCGCCGATGATCCTCAACAAGGAAATCGAGGGCTTCGTGGTCAACCGGCTCCAGGCGGCGCTGCTGCACGAAGCCTGGCGGCTGGTCGAAGCGGGGGTGTGCTCGACGGCCGATGTCGATATCGCGGTGGCCAAAGGCCTGGGTCTGCGCTGGGCGTTCATGGGCCCGTTCGAGACGATCGATCTCAACGCGCCGGGCGGCGTGACCGATTACGTCAACCGCTACGAGGCGACGCTGCGCAGCCTGGTGATGACGCAGAAGGAGCCGGCCACCTGGGCCGGGCCTCTGGTGCAGAAGGTGGAAGGCGAGCGTTCGCGCCGCCTGCCGCGCACCGAACTGGCCAACCGCCAGCGCTGGCGCGACCGGCGCCTGATGGCCCTGCTCCGCCATCTCGCGGCGGCCGATAAGGACATCGGCACCTGAAAACGAAATGCCCGGCCTGGAACTCCAGGCCGGGCATCGCGTTTCACGTCGCGGTGATCGCTATCCGCTGATCCGGCGGCCGCGGCCGTAGACCAGCATCATCAGGATGATCACGAAACCATAGATCACCTGGCGGCCCGCTTCGGGCATCTGCATGACCGACAGGATGCTCTGCAGCAGCGTGATCAGCAGCGCCCCGGCGACGGTACCCAGATAGGTGCCGCTGCCGCCCAGGATGTTGGTACCGCCCAGCACCACCGCCGCGATCGCCGGCAGCAGGTAGGGATCGCCCATCGCCTGATAGGCCTTTTGCGAATAGCCCGCCAGCAGCGCGCCGGCAAGGCCCGAGCAGGCACCCGCCATCGCGAAGCAGGCGATCAGCACGAAGCGCGTGTTGACGCCCGAGAGATAGGTGGCGCGTTCGCGGTTGCCGATCGAATAGATGTAGCGGCCCAGCGGCGTACGCTTGAGGATCAGCACCATGACGCCGCCGACGATGGCCCAGACGAACAGCACGTTGGGGATGCCGAGGATGGTGCGGCCGACCGACAGCCAGTGCAGGAAGGTCGTCGCCTCGGCGGGCGGCGCGAAGCCGCCGGTGTAGAGCACCATCAGGCCCTGCGCGACCGCATTCATGCCCAGCGTGAAGATCATCGACGGGATGCGCAGGAAGGCGACGCCCAAACCGTTGACGATGCCGAAGGCGAGGCCGCAGAGGACGGCGAAGGGCAGTGCGATCGCGCCGCCCGTCGGGCCCCACCAGCCGGGCGCTGCGGTGGCCATCATGCCGCCCACCGTGATCACCCACGGCGTCGACAGGTCGATATGGCCGGGCAGGATGACGATCATCGCACCCGTGGCGATCACGCCCAGGAAGGACGCCACCTGCAACTGGGTGAGCAGATACTCGCCCGACAAGAAGCGCGTGTCGTAGATACTGCCCGCGATCAACAGAATGATGATGAAAGCGAAGGCGATTTGGACCGGACGATCGACGGTCTTGAGAATGTTCTGCATGATCAACCGAAGAGGTCCAGACGGTTCTTGATGCGGAAGACGCGCGCCGCGCCCATGCTGACCGCGCCCAACAGGATCAGGCCCTGGATCAGCGGCTGCCACAAGGGCGGCAGGTCGAACACGAAGAGCAGGTCACCGATGGTGCGCAGCACGAAAGCACCGTAGATCGAACCGATCGCGCCGCCGGTGCCGCCGAACAGCGATGTGCCGCCGATGACGACGGTGGCGATCGAGTTCAGCGTGTAGATGCTGCCGCCCGGCGCGCTGGCCTCGCCCGAGTCGGTCACCGCGGTCAGCAAGATGCCGGCGAAGGTCGCAAGCAGACCGCACAGGATGTATGACGCCAGCTTCGAACGGTTGATCTGGACACCGGACATATAGGCCGCGGATTCGGCCGAACCGGCCGCGTAGCAGCCGCGTCCGATCACGGAGCGGCGGAACGGGATCCAGATGTAGAGCACCACCAGGATCAGGATATAGAGCGTGGTGTGGTAGTAGCCGAAGTTCTGGTTGGTCAGCGCGTCGCCGAGATCGTCGTTGATCTCGCCGCCCGGCGAAGGCCGGATCGC
>CAZNZI010000254.1:0-1779 GCA_964577475.1 uncultured Rhodospirillaceae bacterium | reverse complement strand
CTGTCGGTCAGGATCAGAATCACCACCGCGCCGAGAACGGATTTGGCGACCGAGCCGCGGCCGCCCCCCAGGCTGTTCCCGCCGAGAACCGCGGCCGTCAGCGCCGTCAATTCCAGCCCGAGGCCCGTATCGGAGCCGGCGCTGCTGAGACGCGCCGCGAACAGGATGCCCGCAACGGTTACCAAGACGCTTGAGCAGACATAGGTGAGGAAGACGGTGCGCTTGACCCTGAGGCCCGCGTTGTAGGCCGAACGGCGCCCGCCGCCGACCGCCGTGATGTGCCAACCCACGCGGCCCCGCGTCAGGACGATATGCCATCCCACCATGGCCACCACGGCCAGCAGGAACGACAGCGGCAGCCCGACCACCGATCCGTTGCCGATGAAATCCCAGATGTCCGAATCGGGAAACCCCGCGGAAATCGCCACGGCGTATTTCAACAGAATGATGTCGACGATCGAGCGGATGATGATCAAGGTGACCAGGGTTGCCAGGAACGCGCGGATGCGCAGATACCCGATCAGGAATCCATTGATGGCGCCGCACAGCGCGCCGACGAGTATCGTGCACCCGACGCTGGCCCAGACCGGCCAGTCGAGCAGGTTCATGCAGATCAGCGCCACGATATTGGCCAGCGCGAAGACGCTGCCGACGGAAAGGTCGAGCCCGCCGGCGAGCAGGACGACGCCCATCGCGACCACGACCAGAATGAATTCCGAGAGCTGGCGGGAAATTTCCGCCAAATTGGCGAGCGTGAAGAAATGGATGTCACGCGACAAGAAATACCCAAGAACCAGAATCATCGCGCCCACCGGCACGACGTTGTCGCTCCACCGCTTGGTCAGGACCTCGCCGAAAATCTTCTCGGGAAAATATTTGAAATAGAGCCGTTCAATCAGTTCCATCGCCACGCCCTTACGGTACGCGGGTCACCGCCGGTACGGCGATGACCCGCAATGCCGGTGTCCTATTACTTCTTCAGGACATCCAGATCCCAACAACTGTCTGAGGTCAGGGTATCCTTGGTGATGATCTTGTTGGGCGTGTAGAGCGCGATTTTCGCCGCCCCGGCCTTCTCGTTCGACTCGAGCAGGATCTTGATCGTGTCGTTGAGATCGCGGCCCTGGCCGGGCACGTCATAGGAGATCACCTCATTGAACGTGCCGTTCTGGACGCCCTGGCACGCGGTCTTGTTGCCGCCACCGGAAGTGATCAGGTAGATCGGCTTGCCCGATTCGGCGATCGCGGCGCCGGTTCCGGCATCCATGACATCCCAGAAGCCGACGATCCCGCACAGATCGGGATGCTGTTGGATGACCGTCTGCGTGATACCCCGCGCCTTCGACTGGTCCCAGTCGGCCGTCTGGCTCGAGACCACTTCGATATCCTTGTGCTTGGCCAGATAGTCCGAGATGCCGTTCAACTGATAGACGCTGGCGGCCGCCGTCGCCGGCCCCTGGACGATCGCGATCTTGCCGCTCTTGCCGGCATCCTTGCCGCATTTCTCGACCAAGCGGCTGGCGGCGTATTGCCCGATGCCGTACCAGTCCGCGCCGACAAAGGCATCAGTCTGGTAGCTCGACTTCATATTGACCTGGATGACCTTGATACCGGCTTCCTGGGCCTTCTTGAGGGTTCGCGCATAGGAGGCGACGTCGAAGTTCTGGACGATAATGATGTCCGGCTTTTCGGTGATCGCTTGCGAGATGGCCCGGGTCCCGGTGTCCGCGCTCCAGTTGGCGTCGCGGATATCGAGTTTGTAGCCGAGGCGATCGGCCT
>CAZNZI010000253.1:0-10063 GCA_964577475.1 uncultured Rhodospirillaceae bacterium | reverse complement strand
TCGCTGACCGGCAGGTCGCGGAACAGGCGACCGGCCTGAAAGGTGCGCGCGACACCCGCACGGCGGATGCGGTGCGGCGACCACTGCGTCACGTCTTCCGCGCCGAGATGGACATTGCCCGTGGTCGGCGGCTGAAACCCGGTCAGTGCATTGATGAAGGTGGTCTTGCCCGCGCCGTTGGGGCCGATCAGCCCCAGGATTTCGCCGCGATTGAGTGTGAGGTTGACATCCTCGAGCGCATAAAGTCCGTCGAAATGGACAGACAGGTTGCGCGCCGACAAATCGCTCTTCGCGGTCGTCCCCGTGCCGGTCCCCACATGCCCCATCGCATTCATGGTCTTGCGGCGGCGCTCCCGTTGCGGCGCGCGGCGGTCGCCTTGTCATCGACCTCGCCAGTGGCGCTCAGCACCACGCCATAGACGTCGCGGGCGCGCGCAGGCGTCACCCAGCCTTCGATCACGTCGCGGCGCACCAGCGCGACGTCGCGCTGCTTCGGGTCGCCATAGCCGCCCCCGCCGCAGGACTGCGACAGGATGCGCTCGCCGTCTTCCAAGCGCACCTGGGCAAAGGCATCGAGATCAATGATCTCGCCATTGCGCGTCCGCTTCTGCTGGTTGGCCACGCCACCGTTCAGACCGCCGCGCACGCCTTGTGCGCCGTTGATCGAACCATCGCTGACATAGCCGACTTCGAAAGCCGTGCCGCGCGGGCCGAACTCGACATAGATGCTGGGCGCGCCGCGATGGCGGCCGGCCCCTTCGGTATCCGGCTTGATGTAGCGGCAATGGACATGAACAGGCTGGCGCAGTTCATCGAGTTCCACGCTGTCATGGAAGCACAAGCCCCCGTTGCCCACATGGGCGATCGACAGCCAGGCATCGGCATGGGGCGCCGCGGCTCCGCCCGAGAAGCCGAGGAAGAGCTGGTTGACGAAGGGCTGCTTGGTCTCAGGATCGACGCCCGATACCACGCCCACCGCGGGCGGAATCACAGAGCCGCATTCGGCAAGGCCGATGCCTTCGGCGATCTCGGCCATGGCGCACTGCACCGAATTAGCGACACGATCCGCAATACCGGTGGTCGCGACCGAGCAGCTGGTGGGATGAAGCGGGATTCCCGCGATGCAGTTTTCGCGCAGATGCAATTTGATGCGGCGGAAGCTGCCGGCGTTCTTCGGTACCGTATGGTCGATACTGTTGAACACGCCGACCATCGGCGAAGTGCGCGCACAGGCTTCGCTCAGATTGAGGCCGCAGGGCAGGCAGTCAGGATTATCGCGGAGATCGACCTCGACCATCGCGGCCTGGGAATCGACCTTCACATCGACGGTGATCTTGATGCCTTCGGGCGGCGTGCCCGGCACCGGGTCGTGGGTGCTCGATTTGCGCGCATGGCCACTCGGCACTTTCTTCAGGGCGGCGATCATCCGTTGTTCGCTGTAGTCGAACCACTGGCGTGCATACTCGTCGAGCGTGTCCCAGCCCAACTCGTCGGCCAGCGCCATTACCTCGCGCTCGCCGATGCGGGCCGCACCGACCATGGCGAGGTAGTCGCCCCACCACTGCTCGGGCACACGGATGCGCATCTTGCACATGCGCACGATGTCTTCGTTGTTCTTGTAGTCTTCTTGAATCTTGGTCGCAGCGAAGATCAACGCGCCTTCGTTATAGACGTCCTTGGCCGTGCCCATATAGGTGGTCGGCGCCGAGTTGCCGCAATCGGCCTGATGCGCCTTGGCCAGCACGGTGAAGCGATGGCGGCCCTGATCGTCGAGCACCGGCACCAGCAATGTGTGATCGGCGGGATGGCTGCAACCGTGATAAGGCGAGTTATGCAGGTAAGCGTCGCCGCGCTTCAGCGTCGGGTGGAACTCGACCATGGCGCGCGCCATCATGTCGGGCCCGCTGAGGACATGGATCGGCAGGCTTTCGGCCGCGGCCAGCAGTTCGTGCTGGGCGGTGATGATGCAGCACGAGAAGTCGCGCGCGATGTTGAGCACGCCCGACCGGCCGGTGCGCAGCAGCGTGTTGGCCATTTTGCGCGCGATACCGTCGAAGCGGTTGGCGAGAATCGCCAGCTGCACGCCGTCGATCGCCGTCTCGCTCTTTGCCGTCTGTGGCGTCATCCCCGTCCCCCAGACCTGCCGTCAGCTTGCCGTGCCGGGATCGATCGACAGGCTACCCGAAGCGCGGCGCACCGCCTTTGCACCGGGATCGAGCACGACCGTGGTGAAGGCCGATTCCACCAAAGCAGGGCCCATAACGGTCTCGCCTTGCTTCATCGTCTCGAAACGGTGCACCGGCACGTCGACCGTGCCGGTCGACTTGAAATAGACGCGGCGCTTCGGCGCGGCCTTGCCGGCCGATGCGTGGTGTTGTGCCAGCGACGCGCCGTCGTGTTCGCGGATGCGGCAGCTCACGGTGGCGTTCCAGCCCACGGTTTCGACTTCCGACTCGCGGTCGCTGACGGCGAAGACGTCCTGGTGCGTATCATGGAACGCGCTCGCCAGTGCCTTCACGTCGGCGGTGCCGTCGAACCGGTCGCGCGCCACGGGCACTTCGATCTCCCACACCTGATGCGGGTAGCGCGCCTCGGCGATGATCTCGATCCGTTGATCCACTGCGTCTTTCCCCGACCCCGCGGCGAATGTCCGGCACTTGCCCACCAGATCGGCCAGCACGCGATTAGCCCCCTCGCGGTCGAACCGATCCGTTCGGGTGAAGAACGTAGCATGATATGTCGACATCAAGTCAGACATCATCGCCCCCGCGGCGCTCAAAGCGGCACCGACTTCGGGAATCAGAACCCGCGTACAACCCAGACGGCGCGCGATCAGCACCGAGTTCAACCCTGCCGCGCCGCCGCCGCCGACCAGCACGGCGTGGCGGGGGTCAATGCCTTGATTCACCGTGATATCGGCGATGGCCTGGACCATGTTTTCAGTGATAACGCTGATTATCGCGGCGGCTGCATCCTCAATCGATAAACGCAATGGTTTGGCCACGTGTTCTTCGATGGCTTTGCGCGCAGCTTCGCGGTCGAGCTTGATCGCGCCGCCTAGGAAGAAATCAGGGTCAAGAAAGCCCAGGGCCAGCGACGCATCGGTCATTGTCGGCTTGGTGCCCCCGCGGCCGTAGCACACAGGTCCGGGCACGGCGCCCGCGCTCTGCGGCCCGACATGCAGCATGCCACCATCGTCAACCCAGGCGATGGACCCGCCACCGGCGCCGATGCTTTTCACGTCAACCGAAGGGAAGCCTGTCATATGGCCGCGGAAGGGCTGGCCGATCCAGGCATCGCGGGTGCGGGGGATGCGGCCCTTGCGCACCAGCGAAAGGTCATAGGTGGTGCCGCCGGTATCAGCGATCACGGCCGTGTCGGACTGCTCGTCGGCGCGCGAGAAATAGAGGCCCGAGAGCGGCGCCATTGACGGGCCGGAATTGATCAGATGGATCGGCGCCTCGGCGGCATGGGCCGCATCCATCACGCCGCCTTGCGAGGTGACGACCAACACACGCCCGGCAAAGCCCGCGCCGCGCAGCCGTCCTTCGAGATTGCGCATATAGGCGCCCATCAAGGGCTTCAGCGAGGCGTCGATGCAGGCCGATGAGGCACGGCGATACTCGCGCAGGCTCGGGTTGAGCGCATGCGACAGTGTATAGGGCACGCCCGGCAGGATTTCTTCGATCAGTTGGCCGACGCGGCGCTCATGCGCCGGGTTGATGATCGACCACAGCAGGCAGACCGCGATCGCCTCGACCTTGCGGATCTTGAGGTCGTTGAGCGTCTTCTTCACCGCGCCTTCGTCGAGCGGTGTCAAGACCGTGCCATCGGGCAGCAGGCGTTCGGGAACCTCGAAAGTCAGCGACCGCGAGACATAGGGCTCGGGGTAGGGGACCGTGAAGTTGAACGGCTCTTGCCGCCCGCCTTCGCGGATGACCAGGATGTCGCGATGGCCTTCGGTGGTGAGGAAGGCGGTCTTCGCCGTATGGCCCGTGATGATCGCGTTGATGGCATGGGTGGTGCCGTGCACGAACATCGTGCCGCGTTTCAACAGATCGTTGAGCGGGAGGCTCATATCCTTGGCCGCCACTTCAAGACTGTCGAGCACACCTTTGATCGGGTCGGAGGGCGTCGTCTGCGCCTTGTACATGCGCAGGGCGCCGCCCTCGTCTTCGACGATCAGATCGGTGAAGGTGCCGCCGGTATCGACTGCGAAGCGCATCTGCGGCGACTTTCCCCCGTATCCCCGCTTTAGAACGCGACGTTGTTGGCGCCCTTGAGCGCCAGCATCGACCGCGCCTCTTCGGGCGTCGCCACTTCCAGCGAGAGCTCCTCGATGATGCGGCGGATCTTGGCGACCTGCTCGGCGTTGCTCTTGGCGAGCTGCGACGGGCCGATCGACAGGCTGTCCTCGAGACCGACACGCACATTGCCGCCCATGGCGGCGGCATGGGTGCAGAACGGAATCTGGTGACGGCCGGCGCCCAGCACCGACCACACATAGGCGTCACCGAACAGGCGGTCGGCGGTGCGCTTCAGATGCACCAGGTTGTCGAGGTCGGCGCCGATGCCGCCCATGATGCCGAAGATCATCTGGACGAACAGCGGCGTCTTGGCCAAGCCGCGATCGACGTAATGCGCCAGCGTGTAGAGATGGCCGACGTCATAGCATTCGAATTCGAAGCGCGTGCCGCAGCCTTCGCCGAGATGCTTCAGGATGTATTCGATGTCGGCGAAGGTGTTCTTGAAGATGGTTTCCTTGGTGCCCTCGAGATAGGGCTTCTCCCACGGATGCTTCCACTCCTTGTAGCGCTCGGCCATCTGGAACATGCCGAAATTCATCGAACCCATGTTCAGCGAGCACAGTTCCGGCTGCGCCTGCAGCGGCGCTTCCAGACGCTGCTCGAGCGTCATCTTGGTGCTGCCGCCGGTGGTGATGTTGATGACCGCTGCCGTCTGCTGCTTGATGCGTGGCAGGAATTCCATGAACACCTTGGCCGAAGGCGTCGGGCTGCCGTCCGGATTGCGGGCGTGCAGGTGAAGCACCGTCGCGCCGGCTTCGGCGGCGGCCACTGCATCGGCGACGATCTGGTCGGGGGTGATCGGCAGATAAGGAGACATGGTCGGCGTATGGACTGACCCTGTCACGGCGCAGGTGATGACGACTTTGCGCTTCTTCGACGCTTCGGCCATGGGAACTCCCCTTGTGAATCAATACGGACGCTGGAAAGAGCGATACACCGCGTTCCCCCGCGCGGTATGCCCCATGATTCGCCATCGCTTGCAAGCCTGTCAAGCAGTCGATATATACATGACCCCAGATTTGTGATCACAAAATCAGCCAGGTGATCAATTGGCCAATTCGCTCTCGGACATAAACGGCTTGGCGGGCAGCAAGTTGGGCAGCGGGGTGTCGTTGGATGACTCGGCGCCGGCTGAAGGACCACGTCTGGCGCGCATCGCGCATTCCAAGCTGTACGAGAAGGTCTATGACGAGCTGCGCAATGCGCTGATGAGCGGCGGGTTCCTGCCGGGCGAATCGCTGACCATCCGCGGCGTGGCCGAGGCGCTGGGCACCTCGGTGATGCCGGTGCGCGAAGCGCTGCGCCGGCTGGCGGCCGAACGCGCCGTGGAGATGCTGGCCAACCGCACCATCCGCATTCCGCTGATGACGGAAGAAAGCTTCATCGAACTGCTCGGCATGCGCCTGATGCTGGAAGGCCAGGCTGCGGCGCTGGCGGCCGACCGGATCACCGAAGCCGAGCTTGTCCAGGTGCGCGCCGCCAACGAAACCTTCGCCGCCTTGCCCGATACCTCGTCGGCCGACCGGTTGCTCGCCAATTGGCAATTCCATTTCACGATCTATCGCGCGGCGCGTTCGCCGTTGCTGCTGTCCGTGATCGAGATGTTCTGGCTGCAGAGCGGGCCCTATCTGATGGCGCCGTTGCGTTGGCGCACCCAGCAAGGGCAGGGTGAAGTCTATTTTGCTGCCGGTGTTGCCCACCATCGCGCGCTGATCGAAGCGCTGGCCCGCCGCGACGCGGCTGCCGCGACAAAGGCACTTCAAGCCGATATCGGCGATGCCGCCACCGCCTATCGCGAGGTGCTGGCGCTGCGCGAGGCCACCGCGCGCCGGCTTGCCACGACCTGACAGATCAACCAGCGCGAAGGGGGAAACGCGCCATGCCGCAACGTGTTGTCGTTACCGGAGCCGGACAGGGGATTGGCCGCGCCATTGCCGAACGTTTTGCGGCGTCGGGTGCCCAGGTCCATGTCTGCGATGTCGCGCCCGAAACGCTGGCCGATATGCTGAAGGCCAATCCGAAGATCAAGGGCACGGTCACCGACATCGGCGCGCCGCAATCGGTCGAGGCCCTGTTCGCCGAGGCGTTCGGTTGGATGGGCGGGATCGATGTGCTGGTCAATAATTGCGGCATCGGCGGCCCGCGCCTGCCGATCGAAGAGATCAGCTACGAGGACTGGGACCGCACCATCGGCGTCAATCTCAACGGCATGTTCTACTGCATCAAGCAGGTGGTGCCGCGCATGAAGGCGCAGAACAGCGGCAGCATCATCAACATTTCGACCGGCTCGACCAAGACCGGCATCCCGCGCCGCGCACCCTATGTGGCGTCGAAACTGGGCGTCGAAGGCCTCACCTACAATTGCGCGCGCGAACTCGGGCCGCACAACATCCGCGTCAACGCGATCCTGCCCGGCGCGATGAACAACCCGCGCGGCAAGAAGCTGGTGGCGATGCAGGCCGAGGAACTCGGCATCACCTATGAAGAGGCCGAGGCCGGCTTCCTCAAATACATCTCCATGCGCACCTGGATCGAACCCGCCGAGATCGCCGATACGGCGTTCTTCCTCGCCTCCGACGCGGGCCGCCATATCAGCGCGCAGAAGATCGAAGTCGGTGGCAATTTGGAGTGGGAGACGTCGTAATCGTGACACGGGTCCTGCGTGTAGAACCCCTGACCAAGACGGGTTTCGCACCCTTCGGCGACGTCATGGGCACCGACGGGCCGTTCGAAACGGTCAATGACGGTACCACCCAGGTCTTCCGCGATCTGGCGCAGATCGATGCAGGTGCAAATAACGGCCGGCCCGGCTTCGGCCTTGCGCGCGCCCAGCCGACCGCTTTTCCACTGACGGTCGCCCAGATGGAGCACCACCCCTTGGGTAGCCAAGCCTTCTGGCCCTTGAATGGCGCCGAGATGCTGGCGATCGTCGCGCCGGCAGGCACCTTCGATCCGGCCGCACTGCGCGCGTTCCATTGTCCGGCCGGTAGCGGCTTGAACTACAAGCGCGGCGTCTGGCATCACGCGCTGATCGCGATCGACCGGGTGAGCGATTTTGTCGTCATCAGCCGTGTCGGCGAGGGTGAAAATTACCGCACCATCGACCTCTCTGAACGAGTGATGATCGAATCACCGAGGCCGATCAATTGAAGCGATAGGCCTCAATCGGCCCTTCCGATAACCGGTTGGATACACCGGCAATTGCTGGACAGGTCCGCTTCGCTCTCGCAAAATCGAATGCCATTCGGGGGAATGGCGGGAGTACGGGTATTTCATGTTTGTCATTGATGAAGATCAGGTCATCGCCGACCTGCGCACCTTGTCGGGTTTCGGCAAGATGGGCACGGGCGTCAATCGCTTGTTCCTGACCGATCCCGATATCGAGGCGCGGAAGTGGCTGCTTGGCCGGATGAAGGAGGCCGGGCTCGATGCGCAGATCGACGGCGTCGGCAATGTCTATGGCGCTTCGCCCGAGGCGACCAAGACGGTGGTGATCGGGTCGCACACCGACACGGTGCCGGGTGGCGGCTGGCTCGACGGCGCGATGGGCGTGATCTTCGGGCTCGGCGTCGCGCGCGACTGGCTGCGCGCCCATCCGAACAGCGATCGCGGCGTCGATGTGTTTTCGTTCGCGGATGAGGAAGGCACCTTCCTGGCCTGTCTGGGCAGCCGCGCGTTTTGCGGGTCGGTCGAGCAGAAGGACATCGACGCGGCGAAGAATGCATCGGGCACGAAGCTGACCGATCGGCTCGGCGAACTCGGCATCAGCGGCAAGCCTGCGGTGCGGTTCGATTCGAATCGTCATCGCGCCTATCTCGAAGCCCATATCGAGCAGGGACCGCGGTTGATCACCGATAAAGTGCAGATCGGCGCTGTCACCGGCATCGTCGGGTTGCGCCGGCACCGCGTCGTTTTCACGGGCCAGGCGGATCACGCGGGCACCACGCCGATGAAGCTACGCAAGGATGCCGGTTTCGCGATGTTCAGCTTCGCCACACGTCTGGCCGAATTGTTCAAGACGATCGGCGGTGCGCACTCCGTGTGGAATTTTGGCATCGTCGCCGTGCGGCCGGGTGCGGCCAATGTCGTGCCGGCCGAGGCCGAATTGGTGGTGGAGTTCCGCGATCTCGATGCGGCGGTGCTGGCGCGGATGAACGATGCTTGCCTGGCCTCGATCAAGGAATCGGATGGGGCGTTGGGTGTCGGCGTCACCGCGACGCTGATTGGCTCGCTGGAGCCCGCGATCATGGACCCGAAACTGGTCGATGTGGTCGATCAGGCGGCTGCCGAAGCCAAGGCCAGCCATATGAAGATGCCCAGCGGCGCGGGTCACGACGCTATGATCACCGCGCGGCGCATGCCCTCGGCCATGCTGTTCGTCCCCAGCATCGGTGGGCGCAGCCACGATATTTCCGAAAATACCAGCGACGAGGACATTCGCCGCGGCCTGCGCGTGTTCGCGGCCGCGACGGAAAAGATTTTGAACAGCTTCAATTAGGATAAGAGACGGCAAATCATGAAGACGATCGGAGTCGATGTCGGCGGTACCTTCACCGATATCGTGTATTGCGACATGGATACGGGCACGGTTGCCATCCATAAGGTCTCGACCACCCCCGACGATCCTTCGCGCGGTATCGTGCAAGGCGTCGTCGAACTGTGCCGCGACAACAATGTTGCGCCGAAAGACATTGACTATGTGCTGCATGGCACGACCACGGCCACCAATGCGGTGCTGGAGCACAAGGGCGCCAAGACCGGCATGGTCACCAACAAGGGTTTCCGCGACATCATCCATATCGCGCGCCACCAGCGCGTCGAACACTATTCGATCAAGCAGGAACTGCCTTGGCAGAGCCGCCCACTGGTGCAGAGGCGTCACCGCAAGGTGGTCGGTGGACGTCTCGCGCCGCCGCAGGGCGCGCAGTTGGAGCCGCTCGACGAACAGGCTGTCGCCGCCGCCGCCCGTGAGTTGAAGGCGGAAGGCGTTGAGTCGATCGCCGTGTGCTTCCTGTTCTCCTATCTTAACCCCGCCCATGAGAAGCGGGCGAAAGAGATTATCGCCAAGGAATTCCCCGAGGCGTTCGTCACCACCTCGTCGGCCGTGTCGCCGCAGTTCCGCGAGTTCGAGCGCTTCACCACCGCCTGCCTCTGCGCATTCGTCGGGCCGAAGATGCACACTTATATCGGCCGGCTCGAAGGCGCGTTGCGCAACGCTGGTGTTCGTGCCGATCTGCGCATCATGGGATCGAATGGCGGCGTCGCGACACCCGCGATGGTGTCAGACAAGCCGGTGCTGACTCTGCTGTCCGGTCTTGCCGCCGGTGTGCTGGGCGGCGCCTGGATCGGCGAACTCAGCCAGCGCAAGAAGCTGATCACCTTCGACATCGGCGGCACCAGCGCCGATATCGGCATCGTCATCGACGGCCACTACGCCGAGACCGATCCGCGCAGCACCGGCATCGCGGGTTTCCCGCTGCTGCTGCCGATGATCGACATCCACACCATCGGTGCGGGCGGTGGTTCGATCGCCTTCATCGACAAGGGCGGCGCCTTCCGCGTCGGCCCGCGCAGTGCCGGCGCCGTGCCCGGCCCGGCCGCCTATGGCCGTGGCGGAACGCAGCCGACCGTGACCGACGCCAACCTCGTGCTCGGCCGTCTCGACAAGGACGACTTCCTCGGCGGCGGCATGAAGCTCGACGCGGCGGCCTCGGAGAAGGTGATCCAGGAACTGGCCGACCAGCTCGCCATGGACA
>CAZNZI010000252.1:0-2525 GCA_964577475.1 uncultured Rhodospirillaceae bacterium | reverse complement strand
GTACGTTCAGCGTATATCTACCGCGTTCAATCCACCGGTGATCGAATCGAAGCCGGTCGCAAGCACCATGACGTCGATTCGGTATTCTCCCGCCGTGGTCACGACTCCGGTCTTCGTCACGCGGGTGATCGGCGTTTTCTTCACATCGATGACATCCACATTCGGCTGGCTGACGATTTCGTAGAAATCCTGTTCGAGCGACGGGCGCTTCACGCCGAAAGGATGCGGCGGTTCGGTCGGCGCCAGAATCTCATGGAGTTCCGGCCGCGTGATCCGGGCGCGCACCTTGTCACGCCAGAATTCGTAGACGGCGCGGTTGGTGACCTTGCTCTCCATCAGATCCTTGAACGAGCCGAGCCAATACCCGAACCCGCCGCGAGCCCATAGGCCTTCGAGAACTTCGCGCCGTTCCGCGTCGGTCAGATGATGGCCGGCCTTGTCCTGCAGGTCGAAGTCGTAACCGCCGGCCGTCACGGCGCGCGCCCTGAACCGTTCGGGGAAGGACTTCTTGAATTCCAGCAGTTCCTCTTCGGTGAACCGCTTTTGCCGCATCGGCATCGCTGTGTTCGGCGTCCGCTGGAATATCGTCAGCGCTGCCGCCACCTTGCCGACTTCCTGGATCACTTGAACGCCGCTCGCGCCCGTGCCCAACACGCCGACGCGCTTGCCGGCGACGTCGACACCTTCCTCCGGCCAGCGCGCGGTGTGGTGCATGATGCCGGCGAAATCGGACAGACCGGGGATATTGGGAATGTAAGGCCGCGACGCGAAACCGGTGCAGGTCACGAAAAAGCGCGCGCGGACGGTGGGGCTGCCATTGATTGAAATGACCCACTGGTTGCGCGCGGTATCGAACGCCGCATGGGTGATCTTCGCATCGAGGCGAATGTCTTTGGAGAGATCCCACTTCCGATCGACATAGGCGAAGTAGTCGCGGAGTTCCTTGTAGGATGGGTATTGGTGAAGGAACTTCCAGTCGCGCCACAGGGCTTCGTCGGAATACTGGTAGAGGTTGGAAGCCGTATCGACCCGCGCGCCGGGATAGCGATTCCAATACCAGGTCCCGCCGATCGCCGAGCCCGACTCGAAGACGCGCACGCGCAGTCCCAACTGGCGCAGCTTGTAGAGCTGGTAGAGGCCGGAGAAACCGGCCCCCATGACGGCGACGTCCACTTCCTCAAGCGTGGCGGTGCTTGCATTCGTATTCATATCTGCTCCCATAACTGGCCGCTCTGCCGGCTTCCGCGGGTCCATCCTACCGAAAATCGCGCGGGGAGAGAGTCTTGCCGATCACCCGCAGGGGTTGCGCCCTAGAGGCCGCCCCCGCGCGGCTTCGGCACTTCGGGGTAGTATTGAGGCGCCTCACGGCGGTCGAACATGCCGTAATCCCTGATCACGCGCACACGGCGCAGGCGGGCGCCGTCCTGGAGCAGCGCATGGGCCTCGAATGCCGCAGCAGCGGCGGCGTCGCGCCATGACATCAGAAGGATCGTATCGCCCGGTGCCAGAACCGCGTCGAACACGTCCCATCCGACAAGGCCCTGCGCACTTGGCGCAAGGCCAAGCCATTGGGCAACATCGATGGGCTGAGCATCCTTCACCCATTCGGACGGCCGCCGCCCGTCGATCAGAATAACGGTCGTACCGCTACCGGCCTGGGTCTCGTCGAGCCGCTGATCGCGCAGTCCATGACCGGCCGGCAGGCGCGTATCGCGCGTCACCTCGCCGACCCGGAGATGGTAATCGTGGAAAACTTCCGAGCGGCCCTTCTCTTGCACCGCGTGGTGCCCAGCCTCGGTCCGCCATCGCACCAGCGCCTTTTCGTCGCGCCACGTGGAGAGGGAAAGGAGCCATCCTTCGCGGGTCAGGCTGCGATAGCGGATATTGTCGATAAACCCATCCATCTCTTCCAGCTTCGGCTTCAGCGCCTTGGCGTGA
Source organism: uncultured Rhodospirillaceae bacterium (assembly GCA_964577475.1). Lineage (GTDB taxonomy): Bacteria > Pseudomonadota > Alphaproteobacteria > Rhodospirillales > Magnetospirillaceae > JASHSH01. Next base: position 587 of record CAZNZI010000252.1, on the reverse strand, counting down.
CCGAGATAGGCATCCCATCGATCGGATTTCGGATGGACTTCAAAGAGCACGGAAAACATGCGCGGCTCCTAGCGCGTGGCGACTGGACCTTACACTTTATTTGGGAGACGGAAGATCGATCTGTCCGATCAGGCCGAGAAGCTTCTCGATTGCCTGATCGAGTTCGGGGAGTTGCGACGCCGCCGGGGCGTCACCGCCTGTGAGCAATCCGTCGCAGAAATCTTCGGCAATGCCGGCCGCGACGCTGATATCGCCGAAGCCGAAAGTGCCCGCCGAACCATGCAGACTGTGGACAAGCTGACGCAGCTCCTTCAGCGCTTCGCCCTTGCCCTGTTCGTCCCGGACCAAGAGCCGCAACTCACCGATCCGTACCGCCTGCTGGCGGGCGCGCTCGACGAAGCGCCGCGCCATCGACGCCAGTTTGTCCTCGCGCGACTGTTCATCCGCCATGTGCCCTCGCCCATATCTTCCTGACCTGATCGCCGAGCTTCATCGGATCGAGCGGCTTGGCGATGACATCGATGGCGCCCAGCTCGATGAAGCGCTGCAATTCCTTCGTATTGGCTTTTGCCGTCACGAAAACGACC